>JBJTHX010000204.1:0-14067 GCA_046094745.1 Planctomycetia bacterium | reverse complement strand
ACCGCGGAGAAACTCGGAAATACGAGGCCCGTGTCGACCATGCGAGACATCCCCGGGAAACCGCCCGCTGCCAGGCTCGAACGATCCCCACACTATACCTCCCCGCCCCTCCCGGCTCCACGGCCGCGGAGGGGGCCGTTTGGTAGAGTGAGGCAGTCGTTCATCTGGAATCCGATGCGGCCATGAACCCCCTGCCCTATCCTCGACGCAGTGAACGCGAGTCGATTGCGGCCGACGCCACGCACGTCGTGGGCATGACGCCGGAGGAACGCGCCGCCGTTTTCATCGACCTGGATCGCACCCTCGAGGCCATCCTGGCAGACATCCCGGCCGCGGAACGTCGGCGGCGTCGGGATGCGGCCCGGCTGCTCGACCCCCGTCCCACGCCCTGGTGGAAAAACCTGCGTCGCTCCGCGTGGCCACGTGCGCAAGGGCCTGACGACGATGCAGGCTGATGAACTGCCGGCGTTGGCGGATGTCGTTCTGCGATTGGCAGACGTGTTTGAGCATCTCGCCGTGCCGTATGCGATCGGTGGGGCCGTCGCGACGAGTTTCTGGGGCGTGCCCCGCACGACGCAAGATGCCGACTGCCTGACCGCCGTCCCGTCGATCGCCTTTCAGCGGCTGTCGGATGCCTTGAATGCCAAGGGCTTTGAGATCGAGCAGCCTGCGGGCCCGCAGCCGGTGACGGTCGTCGCCCTGCTCGAACAGGTGCGTCACGACAAATTCATGTCGCTGTCATGCCGGGCGACGGGCGTGGAACTGTTCGTGCCGATCGTGCCATTGCAGGAATCGATCCTCACGCGGGCCGTCGGGCGAACGTTCCACGGCCGGACGATCCGCATTACGACGGCGGAGGACCTATTGACCGATGAAAAGTAGATTCACGAGCAACAGCGCCAAATCTCCGTCGCGATGCGACGGCCGACCATGAGTCGTCTATTCAAGCCTCAATAGTCCTCCTGAAGATGGCCTTCCACCGGCAGAAAGACCTCCATGACATCAAGGGGATCCTGCACATCCAGAAGGGGCATCTCGACATGCCCTACCTTCGAAATTGGAGCGCCGAGATGCTGGAGCCGGCTGCGATTCGAGAACTCGACGATCTCATCAGGACCTACGAGGCAGACCGGCCAGCCGGGAACTGAGTCACCACGCGGACGCCGCGTGGACCTTGGCTTTGCGACGGCAATTCCGGGTTCCAGATCAGCGGGCACCGCGTTCGGTTTCCAGCCAGGAGTGACCGAAAGTCCATTGGCGTGATTCGCTCGGCGAGCGACAATCTCCCTTGGTGGCGCTCGCCCGGCCATCCAATCCCCATCACCCCGGATCCCGCACCGATGCATCGCCCCCAGCGAGCCGTTCGATGTCGCGCCCGTCGACCGCGGCTCGTCGCCGCGGCGGCCCCGTGGGCGGCGGTCGTGGCGATCGCGGCGATCGCGGTGTCCGCGGCGGCCGCGGACCCGCGGGTGCTGCTGGAGGGGGCCGCGCTCGAGCGGTTCGCCGCCGAGCCCGACATCGTCACGCCCGTCGGCGCGGCCTTCGACCCGCGGGGCCGGCTCGTCGTCGTCGAGTCGCACACCCACTTCCGCGCGGAGGGCTACGCCGGCCCACGGCACGACCGGCTGCGGATCGTGGAGGACACCGACGGCGACGGCCGGGCCGACCGGTTCCGCACGTTCCTCGACGGCCTCACGTTCGCGATGGGCGTCCGCCGCGGCCCCGACGACTGGCTCTACGTGGTCACCCGCGGCGGCATCGAGCGGGTCCGCGACGGCGACGGCGACGACGTGGCCGAGATCCGCGAGCCACTCGTGCGGCTGGAGACCGCCGGCACCTACCCGCACAACGGCCTCGGCGGCCTGGCCTTCGACGCCGCGGGCCGGCTGTGGTTCGGCCTCGGCGAGAACCTGGGCGCCGACTACCGGCTGGTGGCGGCCGACGGCTCGGCGTGTTCCGGCGGCGGCGAGGGGGGCAGCGTGTTCCGCTGCACCGCGGCCGGCGGGCGGCTGGAGCGGATGGCGACGGGATTCTGGAACCCGTTCGGGCTGTGCCGCGACCCGGCCGGCCGCATGTTCGCCGTCGACAACGATCCCGACAGCCGGCCGCCCTGCCGGCTGATCGACGTGGCGGCCACCGCCGACTACGGCTACCAGTTCCGCTTCGGTCGCGGCGGCCGGCATCCGCTCCAGGCCTGGGACGGCGAACTCCCCGGCACCCTGCCGATGGCCGCCGGCACCGGCGAGGCGCCCTGCGCGGTCGTGCCCTTCGCGGGCGGACTGTGGGTGACGAGCTGGGGCGCCAACCGCGGGGAGCGGTTCACGCTCGAGCCGCGCGGGGCGAGCGTGAAGGCCGCGGGCACCGTCGCCATCCAGGGCGACCACCGGTTCCGGCCGGTGGACGCGGCCGTGGCGCCCGACGGCTCGCTGTTCACGACCGCCGGGGTCGACCGCAGTGATCCCGTCCCCGGGGCCGGCCGCATCTGGCGGCTGCGGCTGCCGCGGGCGACGGCCGCCGCCGACGGCGCCTGGCTGCCGCTTTCGCCCGAAGAGCGACGAGCACGCGAGGTGGCTGCCACGCCCGCCGCGGCGCCGCTGCCCCCGGCGACCCTCGCGGCCGCCGATCCCTTCCTGCGGCAGGCCGCCGTCGCGGCCCTCGTGGCCCGGGGCGGCAGGGCGCTCCCCGCGCTCGACTCGCTGCCGGAGCCGCTCGCGCGGCAGGCCGTGGTGCTCGCCTGCCGCTGGCTCGCCGACGCGGGCGATGCGGCGGCGGCCGCGGCGGCCGAAGCGGTCGCCCGGCAGGCGGTCGCCGACGCCGATGACCGGGTGCGGATCCCCGCGCTCCGCTGGATCGCGGGAGCGCGGCTGGAGCCGCTGCGGGCCGACGTGGAACGGGTGGCCGCCGACAGGGCCGCCTCCGTGACCGCGCTCCAGGCGGCGCTGGCCACGCTCGCCTGGCTCGACGGCACCGCCGACGTGGCCGATGGCAGGCGGCTCGCCGCGATCTGGCAGGATGCGGCCCGGCCCGACGCCGTGCGGGCGACGGCCCTGGCGATGCTCGCCGCAGGCTCGCCGCTCGCCACGCCCGCCGCCCTGGCGGAACTCGTCCGCGACGGCGGCCCGGCGATCGCCCGCGAGGCCGCCCGGACGCTCGCGATGCGCTGGGGCAGCGGGGCGGCCGCGCTCGCCGACCTCGCCGCCGACCCGCGGCTCCCGGCCGAACGCCGCGCCGACGCCACGGCCGGGCTCGCCAAGTCGCCGGCCGACAACCACGACCTGCTCGCGCGGCTGGGGGGCGACCCACAGCCGGCGGTGGCCCGCGAGGCGCGGCGGGGCCTGGCTTCGGCGGCACCACCGTCGGGCGACCGCCCGCCCGCGGCCGACCTCGACGCCTGGCTCGAGCGGCTCGGCGACGGCGGCTCGGCCGACGCCGGCTGGCGGACGTTCTTCGCCGTCACGGGCGGCCGCTGCAGCGGCTGCCACATGCTCGGCGGCCGCGGCGGCGCCGTGGGGCCGGAACTCACCGGCATCGCCGCGCGGATGGGCCGCCGCCGCGTGCTCGAGTCGATCCTCCAGCCGAACAAGGAAGTGGGGCCCGGCTACCAGGCCTACGCCATCGAACTGGCCGACGGCCGCGTCGTGACCGGCATCCCGGCGGGCCTGGCCGAGGGCGACCGCCAGGAGAAGTTCCTCACGGCCGACGGCGGCACCGCGGTCGTGCCGGTGGCGGACATCGAGGCCCGCACGCCGCTGGCGGCCTCGATCATGCCCCACGGCCTCGAGCAGGGGCTCACCGACGACGACCTCCGCGACCTCCTCGCCGTGCTCGCGGAAGGCGACCGGGCCACGCAGGGGGAGTGACGAAAAAGGTGCCGGCCACCAAATGTCCGTAGACCCCGGCCTCCGGCCAGGGCCGTGTCGCCTCCGGCGACCCGGCATTTGGTGGCAGGCACCTTTTTCCGGTTACGGGTTCGCGAGGAGGAGGGACGGGCTGTAGGCCCGGGCCCGCACCTCGTCGTGCCGGCTCTGGACCGCCTTGCGGCCCTTCTCCGCCGCCGCCTCGTCGCCCGCCGGCACGAAGATCAGGTGGCCCCAGCGGCCGAGCGTCGTCGGGTCGCTGCCCATCGGGATCTTCACCCACGACGACATCTGCATGCGGTCGTGATCGAGCTTGCCGGGCTGGTCCATGCGGGTGAAGTTCACCCCCCACACGTCGCCCGGAGCCGGGGCCGACACGCCGAGCCCCTGCCACGGGATCCGCAGCCGGGCCGTCCAGCCGTCGGCCGTCTTCGCCACTACGGGCTTCAGGCCCTCCACGTCGAAGGCGGGGTCGCCGTTGCGGATGTCGTGCCAGGCGCCGCTGGAGGAGAGCTGGATCATCACGCCCTTGTTGTCGGCGTTGTGCGTGTGCCCGGGGTCGAGCCAGACGTAGACGCTGTCGTCCCGCCAGAGCTTGATGTTGTCGTCGCCGGTCTCGACGCCGACAAGATCCTTGTCGGGGCAGGTGAAGAGCACGTCGAGGGCGGTGTCGTCCCAGTTCACGGCCACCTTCGTGGCCTGGCGCGGAGCGTCGCTCTTGGGTGGCACGATGAACTGCCCCGCCTCCGCCCCCTTGCCCTTGGGCACCACGAGCACCGGCTCGGCGGCGGGCACCATCGCGTCCTCGAAGTCGGGGAATACCGGATACTGCGGTCCCTTGATCCACTTGATCTGCCGCAACTGGCGGTCGCCGTCGGGCCAGAAGTCGCGCGGGATGTCGCACGTGCCCGGGACGATCGACCGGGCCGCCCCGTTCCGCTCCTTGACGAGGCACACCTTCCCCGAGAACGGCTTGCCGCCCACCTCGGCCTGCACCGGCTCCGGCTCCAGGTAGATCGTGTCGGTGCCGGCGGGCGTGGTCACCTTCACGCCGCGGCCGTCGGGCAGGGCCGCCACCACCGGCGGCTTCTCCGTCCGCAGCCGCGGGTAGAGCACCGTCGTGAGCGTGCCCGGCTTGTCGACCGCCACGGTGACGTGGTCCGGGCGGATCACCGGCTTCACGCCGGCCGGCCGCACGAAGATCACGTCCATGTCGACGTCCTCGTTGCCCGTGAGGGTCACGCCGTTCGCGGTGGGCGTGATCGACTTCCCGCGGAGGAACAGCCGCCAGAACGTGGGCACCGACTTGGCGTCGAGCGTGTCGGCGAGCACGAAGTAGTTGGGGCCGAGCGGGTCGGCGTCCTTGACGAAGGCGATCTGCCGCCGCCAGCCCATCCGCACGCCGTTGACGTAGTCGAGGTCCGGCGAGCCGCTGAACTCCTGCAGCTCCATCACCCGCTCCTCGTTGTAGGTGGCGGGCTTGTCGACCATGCTGTGGCCCTCGCGGGACACCGGGTTGCGGGCCTTCTGGTAGTTGTCCTCGTCGCAGAGCTCGCTCCCCTTGCCCCAGAGCGTGATGCTGCCCGAGTCGTTGAAGTAGTGGGAGTGGAACCGGCCGGCGATCATGTAGAGCGTGGTCTCGCGGTCGGAGCCGATCGTGTTCCGCAGCTGCACGCCGGTCTCCTGGTAGGCGCGGCTGCCGTAGGCCGGCTGCTTCGGCTGCACGCCGCTGTCGCGGAAGAAGCTCCGGTAGCCCATGAAGGCCGGGTAGTAGCTGAGGATGCCCGGCTCCTGCTGCCGGCCGTGCTCGCGGTGCATCCACTCCATCTCGGCGGCGAACGCCGGGTCCTTCTCCCGCCACAGGCAGGCCATCACGCCGAACTCGCTCGACCGCTCGCTGGCGTAGGTGTGGCCCACGGTGGGGAGACGGCGGGTCTTGCTGCCGTCCGGCGGCGTGGAGATGTTGGCGAACCACTCGATCGCCTTCCGCATCCGCGGGTCGAACAGGCCGCCGGAGTCGGGGGCGCCGGCGTTGCGGGCGATGAGGAAGGCGCCGAGCCACTGGTCGAAGACCACCATCGAGTAGTGCGGCGTCTCGGCCATGCCCCCCTGCGGATCGACCCAGTCGGCGAGCTCCTGCTTGAGTTCGGCGAGCGCGCCGTCGAACCAGGCCTTGGCCTTGGGGTGCGAGGGGATGAGGGCCGCCAGGGCCAGCCGGTAGAGGGCGGCGCTGGTGAACATGTTGGGGCACAGGCTGCCGTGCGGGCACTCGGGGTTGTAGTACATCGGGTCGTTGACGGCGTAGCAGACCTTGGCCACCTTGCCGGCGATCTCCGCCCGCTGCTCGGGCGTGAGCGACTTCGCCGCCAGGGCCGCGTCGGCCAGGGCCACCGCCACGCCGAACGGCTTGGCGTAGGCGTGCGGACCCTTGTTGCCGATCGTCGTCGAGGGGATGTTCGCCAGCAGGGCGTCGAGCGCCGGGCCCGCGCCGGCGATCACGGCCTTCTCGGCGTCGGCATTGCCGGCGACGAGCGCCGCCGCGATCGCATCCTCGAGGTTGCCGTCGAGGTTGAAGGTCTTGAGGGCCGCGAGCGCGGGTAGGTCCTGGCGGGCGGCCTTGGCGCGGGCCACGTCCTGCGGGGTGACGTAGAGGCAGGGATGCGGATCCTTCTCCACGCCCGGCCAGCGGAGCACCTCCGCCTCCGCGGCTCCGGCCGCCGCCGGCAGCACCGTGAGGAGCACCGCCAAGGCCGTCGCCGCCGTCTTCCGTCCGCGTCGCTGGTCGTCGTGCATCGCCGTTTCTCCTCGTGTCGGGGTCAGTCCTTGGTGGCCGGGGCATCGGCCGAGAGTTCCTTGCCGCCGGCCTTGATCCGGCCGGACGCGCCGAGCGTGAGGGTGGCCTTGCCGCCGCGGGTGCGGGCGCTGCCGGCCGAGCCCTGGAAGGTCGCCTTGCCGTCGGGCGAGGTGAACGTGGGCGTGGGGGGCGGCTGGAGCACCGCCGGGCCGAACGTCTCCGCGTCGCCCGAGCAGACCCACCAGGTCGCGGCCGCCGCATCCTTCGTCCGCTCGTTGCCGGCCTGCTCGCCGCCGACGAGCGCCTCGCGGAAGTTCCAGGTGCGGCCCTTGTCGTCGGCGACGACGAACTCGACGAGCGTGGTGTCCCACCAGTTGCTCTTCGCGGGATCGGTCGTGCCCGGGAGGATCACCAGCCGCACGAGGTCGCCCTTGGCGACGGCGAACGGCTCGGCCGCGGCGGTCTGCCACCCGCCGCCGTTGGCGACCGCCCCCTGGGCGAGCGTCCGCGACCCGTGCTTGAGCGCGTAGAGGATGCCGTCGCCGCCGCCGTTGTTGCCGTCGGCGACCTTCGCCTCGACGCTCACGCGGCCGGCCACCGGGCTCTGCCAGACCGCCGTCACCGGGTTCACCGGACCGGGATGCAGGGCCACGCTCGACGACGGCACCTGGTGGGTGCCATCGGCGACGGCGGCGTTCGACGGCGTGACGATGACGGTGAGCGCGTCGTCGCCGGCCATGCGGGTGGTGGCGATGCCGTCCTTCACCGACCGGCGGCGGAGCGGCTCGAGCGACTTGCCGTCGCTCGGGGGCGGCTGGTCCGGCGCGGAGAGGAACACGTAGTCGACGCCCTGCTTCGACCGCACCTCGGCGATCCGGCCGTCGGCCGAGAAGGCCACCTGCGGCGAGGGCTCCGTCTTCAGTCGCGGGTAGAGCACGGCGGTGACCGTGCCCGGGCCGGTGAGCTGGCCGAAGAGCGCCGTCTGCGACTGATCGATGGGCATGATCTGCCCCATCCAGTTGCCGGTGTTGTGCCGGAGCTTGGCCGGCTCGAGCTTGAGGCCGAGCTTCGCCGGCTCGTGGAGGAAGATGTCGAGGTCGACGTCCTCGATGCCGGAGAGCGTGGCGCCGAAGTCGGTGAGCGCGACGGTGCCCGGCGGGGCGCCGGAGGCCGACTTCGCCGCGTCGGCCGCCGGCATCTGCTTGTCGGGGCCGGCGGAGATGCCGGTGGCGAGCCACAGCCGCCAGGTGGCGGCGCCCGCCCCCGCGAGCGTGTCGCGGACGACGACGAAGTTGGGCCCCAGCGGATCGGCGTCCTTCGCCATGCCGATCCGCCGCTCCCAGGAGCCGTTGGAGGCGACGACGACGTCGAAGGCCGGGGCGGTCTCGAACGACTCGATGTTCATGCCGCCGCCCGCGGCCGGGCCCGTCACCATGCTGTGCCAGTTCGACCCATGGCGACCGTGGTAGCCCCAGTCGTCGCACAGCACGCGGCCCTTGCCGTGGAGCATGATGCTGCCGGAGTCGATGTCGTAGTGCTCGTGGTTGGAGCCGGCGATGAGGTGGAGGTAGGTCTCGCGGTCGGTGTCCATGCGGTTGCGGAGCACGGCGCCGGTGCGGCGGAAGCGGGCGCTGCCGAAGTCGACCGCGGGCTTGGGCTGCACGCCGCTGGCGTTCATCAGGAACCGGTAGCCGAGCATGGTGGGAAAGTTCCAGCCGCTGCCGAGGCCCTGGTAGGAGCCGTGCTGCTCGAACAGCCACTGCATCTTCGCGGCGAACTCGGGGTCCTTGTCCTTCCACAGCGCGGCGGCCACGCCGTAGATGCCGTTCGGCTCGCCGGGATACGTGTTGCCGATCGGGGGCTGGTGCCGCCAGCCGCCGGTGCGGGCGTCGCGCGGCGTGGAGATGAGGGCGAACCACTCCAGCACCTTCCGCATCCGCGGGTCGTAGACGCGGTCGGAGAAGCCGGCGTTGGCCGCCATGATGAAGCCGGCGATGAGGTGGTCGAAACTCACCATCGCGTAGTGCGGGGCCTCGATCCAGCCGCCGTCCTCGTCCGACCAGGCCGTCAGCTGCCAGGTAAGCTGGTTGAGCCCCTGCTCGGCCCAGGCCTTGGCCGCGGGATGCGAGGGGAGCATGCAGCCGAGTGCGGTCCGGTACATCGCCACCACGGAGGTCATGTTGGCGAAGCCCGAGTAGCCGCGCTCGGGCGACCAGTAGTCGGGCGTGGAGACGACGTGGCCCACGAAGGCCAGCCGGGCGAGCACCTTCTGCCGGGCCTCCGGCGTGTAGACCTCGGAGCCGAGCACGGGGTCGATGAGGTTCACGACCGTGAAGATCAGGCTCTGCATGTGCGGGGCGGCGCCCGGCGTGAGCTTGTCGTCCTGCTTCAGGTACCAGTCCGTGACCTGCTGCAGGTATTCCTCCGCCTTGGCGGCCATCAGTTTGCCGAGCTTCACGTCGCCGGTGGCGATGAACTCCTTCACCGGCCCGTCGAGGAAGTACTTGTCGATCGGCTGCTGGCCCGACCAGCGGGCGAGCTCCTTGGGGTCGGACTTCACCCGCTCGCGGAGCGCGGGGATGTCGGCCTTCTTGACGTACAGCCGGGGGTGGTTCTCGTGGTCGCCCGGCCACTCGAGGACCAGATCCTTGACGCGGTCGAGCGGGAAGTCGCCGTGCTTGATGACGAGCTTGTGCGGCGGCGGGGCCGCCCGCTTGCCGACGAGCGCCAGGCTCGATGCCTGGTCGACCGCGCCCAGGAGCCACTCGCGGCGGCCGCCGGCGAGCGGGAACTCGGCGGCGAGCACGCCGTCGCGCGGGGCGACGTTCAGGTGGCCCGCCACCCGCGGCGCCTTGCCGGCCCAGGCCGGATCGACCCACAGGCTCGGCCGGAGAAGCCCGAGCACGAGCATGTCGCCCTGCGGCGGCGGCTGCGGCTCGTCGTCCGGCGGCGGCTCGCCGGGCTTGGGCTTCGCCGGCGGCGGCGCGACCGACTCGTGCACGGCCAGCCACGTGCCGCGGCCGGGGTTGTTCCAGTGGAGCCACGGCTCCATGAAGAAGCCGCCGACCGGCTGCGTGGTCACCTGGGCGTTGGTCACGTCGGGGTTGCGGTAGAGCATGTTGGCGGGCTTGAAGCCGCCGCCGCCGAGCAGCACCGCCATCGTGCCGCCGCCCGGCGCGTCGAACGACTCGCTCACGAGCACGACCGGCTCGGCGGCCTCGACGACGAAGCGGATCGTCCAGCGGCCGCCGTCGGCGAACTCGGTCGCGCACTCCACCTCGGCGAACACCGGCCCCTTCGCCAGCACCTTCGCCTCGTAGCGGGTCACGGCCGGCGTGCCCGCGAGCACGGAGCCGCCCGTCCAGCCAGACTTCGCCAGCCGGACGCCGGCGATCGGCCCGGCGCCGGCATCGAGCTTGCGGCGGATCCGCACACCGACCAGGCCGTTGGTGATCGTGACCAGATCGGCCGATTCCTCCACCTTCAAGTCGGTGGCGGCCGCTGCGGGGGCCTGGCCGAACGCGAAGGCCGCGGTGCCGTAGGCGGGCAGGTCGGCCTGGAAGCAGATCCGCGGTTCGGCGTCGGCGACCTTCACGACCTGGTAGGGCGTGGCCTTGCCGTCGGGTCCGACGAGCGGCTTGCCGGCCTTCGCCTGCGCGGCCTCCGCGGCGGAGAGCGGGAACGTCACCCGCTCGTGCCGCCAGTCGTAGCCGAGATGCTCGCGGAGCACGACCTCGGCGGCCGGTGCGCCGGCGGAGGCGGCGAGGAGCAGCAGGGCCGCGGACACGGCGGCGTTCGACCGCCGCGGCAAGTGGAGCGAGGGCATGAGGCTGGTTCCAACAAGGGGACGGACGCCGGCGCGGACTCGCAGCATACCGCGGCGGGGCCGCCCCGCGTCAACGAGCGGAAGTCCGCCCCGCCGCTTTCGCGATCCCGGCCGGGCCCTATAGTGGCGGCTTCCCCGAGGAGGAATTGAAGATGGCCATGCGGCGGGCGATCGCGGCGGTGCTGTGGGCGGTGGCGGTCGCGGGGTGCGGCGGCCGGCCGGTGGCCAGCCCGGCGAAGGACGAGACGCCACCGGCCGCGGCGCGGCCCGACAAGCCGCTCGAGGCCGAGGTCCGTGCGCATCGCGGCCGGCCGATGCTGTTCGTCGACGGCCGGCCCGAGCCGCTGGTCGCCTACAGCCCGGCGGGACACTGGCGGCGGGACACGTTCGCCGCCGAGATGAAGCACTTCCTGTCCCGGCGGATCGACACCTTCTTCGTGTCGGTCGGCCAGAACAAGGTGCCGGCCTCGGGCTGGAACGAGGACTTCTTCGCCACGCCGCTGTGGACCGGGGACGAGATCACGGCCGACCCCACGGCGGAGTTCAACCTCGCGCCCGACGAGCAGGCCGACACGATCCTCTCCGCCCGGCCCGAGGCGAAACTCTTCGTGCGGTTCTTCCTCCGCGAGCCGGCCTCCTGGCGGAAGCTGCACCCGGAGGAACTGTTCGTGGACGAGACGGGCACCGTGCACCAGACGCCGTCGCTCGCCTCCGCCGCCTACTGGGACGCCGCGGCCCGCTTCGCCGCCGCCGTGATCGAGTTCTGCGAGGCCCGGCCGTGGGCCCACCGGATCGTCGGCTACTCCAACTTCCTGCGGCTGGAGGGGAGCCACGAGCCGCTCCTGCAGCGGATGCTCTACGACCACGGCCCCGCGATGACGGACCGCTGGCGGGCCCACCTGCGCAAGACCTACGGCACGGTCGAGCGGCTGCGGGAGGCCCACGGCGACCCGGACGTCACGTTCGAGACGGCGGCCGTGCCCCGCGATCCGCTCCGCGGCCCGACGGCCGCCGCCGCCGCGATCCCCTACTGGCAGCCGGCCGCGGCCAACCGCCCGCTCCGCGACTACCTGCTCCTGCAGCGGGACCTCTTCCACGCGGGCTTCCGCCAGGTCGCGGCGGCGAGCCGGGCCGCGGCCGATCGGGCGGGCCGACGCCGCGTGATCATCTACGACAGCCACAAGCAGTCGATGCTCGGCTGGGACAACATCGGCTTCTTCGACCCCAAGTCGCACTGGCCGCACGCCTGGCCCGACGAGATGACCGGCTCCGGGCTCTCCGGCGTGGCGGGGCTCTTCGACCTGCCCGGCTTCGACGGCCTGATCACGCCCCACGACTACCAGGCCCGCGGCCTGGGGGGCGTGTTCGAGCCCGAGGGGAGCGCCGACACCGCCGTGCTCCGCGGCCGGCTCATGCTCTGCGAGATGGACACGCGGACCTGGGCGGGCACCGACCCGATCGCCCCGGCCCGCGACGCCCGCGAGTTCGAGGTGCTCACCTGGCGGAACGTGGCCACGGCGCTGACCCGCGGCTTCACGCCCTACTGGATGGACGTCTTCCAGGACTGGTTCGCCCCCGACGACCTGCAGCCGATCATCGACCGGCAGGCCGACGTGCTCCGCGAGTCGGTCGACTGGCCGCACGAGACCGTGCCGGGCATCGCCATGATCCTCGACGACGAGGCGGTGCTCGAGACCAACGGCGACGGGCGGTTCCTCAACGAGGCCGTGATGTGGGAGTGGAAGACGGGCCTGGCCCGCTGCGGGGTGCCGCTGCGGGTGTACCTGCTCGACGACCTCGCGCGGCCCGACTTCCCCGACCACCGCGTCCTCTACTTCCCGAACCTGTTCCGCATCGACGACGCCCGAAGGAAGCTGCTCGCGGAGAAGGCGCTCCGCGGCGGCCGCGTGGTGGTCTGGGGCCCCGGCTCGGGGATCAGCGACGGCACGACGATCGGCGCCGCGGGGGCGGCGGCCCTGACCGGCTTCGCCTTCGAGATGATCGACGTCAACATGCCGCGGCGGACGCTCGTGGCGAACGTCGACCATCCACTGATGCGCGGCACGAGCCCGGCCACGGTGCTCGGCGGCCCGCTCGCCTACGGCCCGGTGCTCCTGCCCACCGACGGCACGCCCTTGGGCGCGGCCTGGACGAAGCAGGGCCGCAACCTCGCCGGCCTGGCCGTGAAGGAGCAGGCGGCGGCCGACGGCTCCACGTGGACGAGCGTGTTCACGTCCACGCCCGGCCTGCCGGCCGCCTTCTGGCGGAACGCGGCCCGGCTCGCGGGCGGCCACGTGTGGTGCGAGAGCGACGACGTGCTCGTCGCCGACGCGGGGCTGGTGGCGATCCACTCGCTCGTGGGCGGGCCGCGGCGGATCCTCCTGCCGGCGGCGTGCGACGTGGTGGACGTGATCGACGGGAAGCCCTTCGCCAGCGGCGTCCGCGCGATCGAGGTCGTGCTCCGCGGGCCCGACACGCGGGTCTTCCGCCTCCTGCCGGCGGCCGCGCGGTAGCCACCGTCAGGCCCGCGGCTCGCCCGCGAGCGCCGGCTCCTCGGCGTCGAGCGCGGCGTCGTGCTCCTGCACGACCACGCGGGCGGCCACCCGCGTGCCCTCGCCGGGCGCGGTGTCGATCGCGAACGTGCCGCCGAGTCCCTCGGCCCGCTCCCGCATGCCCTGCAGCCCGAAGTGCCCCTGCTCCACGCCAGCCACCTCGTCGACCGCGAAGCCCGCGCCGTCGTCGTCCACCGCGACGGCGACCGCGTGGGCGGCGGGGTCGTAGGTCACGGTCACGTCGACCCGCTCGGCCCGGGCATGGTTGAGGGCGTTGCGGACCGCCTCCTGCACGATCAGGAGCAGGTTGCCGGCCACGAACTGCGGCGGCTCGAAGGGCGTGCCCGCGGCGTGGAGCGCGACCCGCGCCGGGCCTTTCGCGCCGAGGTGGTCGACCAGGGCGGCGAGCGAGTCGACGAACGTGCGGCCGGCCAGCGGCGCGGTCCGCAGCGCCCACACGGAACTCCGCAGGTCGGCCGACGCGTGCCGCACCATCCGCTTGGCGACCTCGAGCTGGCCGCCGGCGTCGTCGACCCGGTCGCCGAGGAGCGACCGCCGGCAGACGTCGAGCTGCAGGACGATCCCGGCAAGCGCCTGCAGGAGCGTGTCGTGGAGGTTGGCCGCGAGCCGGCTCCGCTCGCGGAGCGTGGCGTTGAACTCGACGGCCGCGTCACGACGGCGGCGCATCTCGCCGGCGAGGCGGACGGCCTGCGCGGCGACCTGTCGCCGCAGGAGCGCGACCCAGGCGAGCGTACCCACGACCAGAGCGGCAAGGCCGGCGAGCATCGTGGCCAGCCGTCGCGGCGCCCACCACGAGGCGGCGCGGACGACCCGCACGTCGTCGGGCGTGCGGATGCGGAGCGTGAGCCGCTCGTCGTTGGGCGCCGTGAGGATCGCGTCCTGGGAAGAACTCTCGATCTGCAGGATGCCGCTCACCTGCAGGTCGCTGCCCGGTCGCAGCGCCTGCAATTCCCGGAACACCTCCGGCCCGACCGTGGCGATCACGCTCGACTCCAGGTCGTCGACGGCCAGCACGAA
>JBJTHX010000203.1:0-9924 GCA_046094745.1 Planctomycetia bacterium | reverse complement strand
CTCGCACGGCGACGCCGTGGGCTGCACCGTGTTCGACGACCACGTGCGGGCCGCCGTGCCCGCCCGCACGGCCCGGTCGCACGTGGGCGAGATCGTGGAGGTGCTGGAGCGGCCGCGGGCGGGCCGGCCGACCGCGTTCGCGCCGGTGCTCCGCGAGATGGCCGAGACGCTGCCGCCGCGGGGGCTCGTCGCGATCGTCACCGACCTGCTGGGCGACCGCGAAGGGATGTTCCAGGGCATGCGGCTGTTGCGGAAGCGGGGGCACGACCTGGTGCTCGTGCACGTGATGGACGACGACGAGCTCGACTTCCCGTTCGAGGGGGCGACCCGGTTCGAGGGCCTCGAGCTGCCGGAACAGGTGGCCTGCAATCCGCGGGCCCTGCGGGCCGGCTACCTGGAGGCGGTCGAGGCCTTCCTCGGCGAGGCCCGACGGCGGGCGGCGGCGGCGAAGTGCGACTACACCCTGGTCCGCACCGGCGAGCCGGTCGATGCGGCGCTCGTGAAGTTCCTCTCCCGGCGGGCGAGCATGGCGGTGTAGCCCGCTCCACCGCGGGCCCGCCGCGGCAACCGCTTCAAACACGTTCATGCCCACGTTCGACTTCCAGCCGCTGCTCTGGTGGGGACTGCCGTTCGCGGCGGCGCCGCTGGTCATCCACCTCATCAACCTGCTGCGGCATCGGCGGGTCCGGTTCGCGGCCATGGAGTTCCTGCTTGCCAGCCAGCGGAAATACCGCACGCGGGTGCTGCTCAAGGAATGGCTGCTGTTGCTGGTGCGGACGGCCGTGGTGGCCGGGATCGTGCTGGCGCTGGCGCAGCCGCGGTGGAAGCACGCCCTGGGCACGCTGCTCGGCGGGGGACGGACGCTGCACGTGCTGCTCGTCGACGACAGCTATTCGATGGCCGACACCTCGGCGGCCGGCCGCCAGGGCGACGTGACGGCGTTCGACCGTGCCCGGGGGGTCACCGACCGCGTGCTCGGGGAGCTGTCCGCCGCCGGCGGGCGGGCGGAGTTCGTCGTCGCCCGGTTCTCGGCCCTCGCCTCCGGCACCGCGGCCGGCTTCGACCTGCCGCGCCAGGCGGCGACGCCCGAGGCGGTGCGGGCCGCGCGGGCGGCGGTCGAGCGGATGACCGTCTCGGCCCTGGCCGTGGGGCCGCGGCAGCCGCTCGCGGCGACGGCCGGCCTCGTCGCCGGCGAGGCGGGATCGAACACGGTCCTGTGGCTCGTGAGCGACTTCCGCGCGAAGGACTGGCTCGCCGCGGAGGAGACGGCGGCGGGCCTGCGGGAGCTGGCGGCCGCCGGCGCGGACGTGCGGCTCGTCGACTGCGCGATGGACCCCGCCGCGAACCTGACGATCGAGCGGCAGGAACCGCTCGGCGGCTGGGCCGCGGCGGACGTGCTGCTCCCCTGGGAGGTGACGATCCGCAACGACGCCGCCGCGGTCGTCCGCGACGTGCAGGTGGAACTCCGTGAGGACGAGGCCGCGCGGCCCGGCCTGCGGATCGCGGAGATCCCGCCTCGCACGGCGGTCACACGGCGGTTCGAGACCCGGTTCGCCCGCCCCGGCGGCCATCGTGTCGAAGCCCGAGTGCCCCCCGATGCGGTCGCCGCCGACAACGTGCGGACGATGGTGGCCGACGTGGCCGAGCGGATCGACGTGCTCGTGATCGAAGGGGCGCCGGAGTCAGCGGGCCGCGTTGGCGATGCGTTCTACGTGGCCGCGGCGCTGGCGCCGGGGGGCGGCGCCCCCACGGGCCTGCGACCGCGGATCGAGCCGCCGCGGGCGCTGGCCACGCTCGACCTGGCCGCGTTCGCCGGGATCTGGCTGCTCGACGTGGAACGGCTCGGGCCGGCGGAGGTCGCGGCGCTCGAGGCCTACGCCCGCGCGGGCGGCGGCGTGGTGTTCTTCATGGGCCCGCGGACGAACGCCGAAGCGGTCAATCGCGCGCTCCATCGGGGTGGCGACGGGCTGTTCCCCGTGCCACTGGCCGGTCCGGTCGATCTGCTCGCCGATCCGTCACCCAGCCCGGTGCCCGACCTGGTCGCGGAGCAGCACCCCGTCGTGGCCGTGCTCGCCGGGCAGCGGAATCCGCTGCTCGACGCCGTGCGGGTCGAGCGGTTCATGGCGGTGGCCCGTGGCCACGATGCGGAGCCGGCCGTGCGGCGGCTCTTGTCGCTGCGGACGGGGCCGCCCCTGGCGATCGAGCGGTCGTTCGGCACCGGCACGGTCGCCGTCGTGCTCACCACCGCGGCGCCCACCTGGAACAACTGGGCCCGCGGCAATCCGAGTTGGGTCGTGGTGCTCCTCGAACTGCAGGCGCACCTGGCCCGTGGCCGCAACCGCGCGGCGGTCGCGACCGTGGGCGATCCGCTGGTGGTGCGGCTCGACCGCGGCATCGACGAGCCGGCGGTGGACTTCGTCGTGCCGCCGACGAACGCGGTCGTGCACCAGGCCGCCACCGCGACGCCCACCGCCTTCGAGGCCCGGCTGCCCGCCACCGCCGCCGCGGGAGCCTACGCGGCCCGGTGGCGGCGGCTCGACGGCACCGAGCGGGAGTTGCTGCTCGCGGTCAACGTCGATCCGGCGGAAGGTCGGCTCGAGCGGATCGGCCGCCAGCGGTTGGACGAGGCGCTCGCAGGCACGCCCTTCCGCTACGAGGCGGCCGACGAGTGGCAGCCCGCGAGCGTGTCGACGGCCGGCCTGCCGCTCGTCAAGCCGCTGCTCTACGCCCTCCTGGCCGCGCTCGTCGCCGAGCAACTGCTCGCGTTTTCCGCCAATTACCATCCCCGCCGGGCGGCCGCCGCCCGCGCCGCCGCCTGACGACCGATGCCGCCCGTGACCCCGCCGCCGAGCCTGTTCGCCGCCGCCGAGAGCGTCCGGCAGGCGGTCACGAGCCGCCTCGTCGACGGCTTCTCGGAATGGTGGGAGATGCCGGCGGCCGTGGCCGCGGCCGCGCTGCTGGCCGCCTTCGCCGTCGGGATGATCCGCCGCGACGCGGCCGAGATGACGCGGCCCGGCCGCTGGCTGCTGGCGGGCCTGCGGCTGGCGACGCTCGGCGCGGTGGCCGTCGCACTGCTCGACTTCGAGCGGGTCGCGGAGCACGAGATCGTCTCGCCGTCGCGGGTCGCGGTGCTCGTCGACAGCAGCGCCAGCATGACGCTCGACGACGGCGCCGAGGCGGGGGCCGACGTCGCCACCGTGAGCCGGGCGGACCGCGGCCGCAGTCTGCTCGGCGAGGGCGGCCTGCTCGAGGCGCTCGCCGCCCGGCACGAGGTCTCGCTGTGGCGGTTCGACGCCGATGCGGAGCGGCTGGCCGTCCTGCCGCGCGGCGCGCCGGTGGCATTGACCGGTACCGCCGGCCTGGCGCCGCGCGGCTACGAGACGCGGCTCGGCGAGGCCCTGGAGACCGTGGTCGACCAGGAGCCGGCCGGGGTCCTGGCCGGCGTCGTGGTGCTGACCGACGGCGGCAACAACGCGGGGCTCGACCCGTCCGCCGCGGCGGCGCGGCTCGCGGCCGCCGGCGTCGCCGTCCATTCGCTGGGCCTCGGCTCCGACCGGCTGCCGGCGAACGTCCGCGTCGCCGACCTCATCGTGCCAGCGCGGGTGTTCCCCGGCGACCGGTTCGCCGTGACGGCCTACCTGCAGGCGCACGGGCTCGCCGGCCAGACCGTGCGGGTGGAACTGTCCGAGGGCCACGCCGCGCCGGGCCGCCGCACGCTCGCCGTGCGGCTCGTGCCGCCACCGGCCGATCGGACCCCGGGCGACGACGTGCAGGAGGCCGAGATCGAGGTCGTCGACCGCGTCACGCAGGTGCTGCTCCTGGCCGGCGGCCCGAGCCGTGAATACCAGTTCATGCGGAACGTGCTCGTCCGTGACAAGAGCTTCGCGGTCGACGTGCTCCTGGCGACCGCGTCCAACGGCGTCTCGCAGGATGCCCGCCGGATCCTCGATGCGTTTCCCGCCACCGACGAGGCGCTCGCCGCATACGACGCGATCGTGGCCTTCGATTACGACTGGCGGCTGCTCGATCCGGCGGCCGTGGCCCGGCTCGACCGCTGGGTGGCCCGCGAGTCGGGCGGGGCCCTGCTGTTCGCCGGCAACCTGTTCATGGACGCCTGGCCGGGGGCGGCGCACACGGCGCCGATTCGGGGCCTCTACCCGGTGGAACTGCGGCGCGGTCCGCGGCTCTCCGCCGCCGACGGTGGCGGGCGGGAGCCGGCGCCGCTGGTGTTCACCCGCGAGGGACGGGACGCCGAGTTTCTCTGGCTCGCCGGCAACCGCGTGGCCAACCAGACGGTGTGGGCCGAGTTTCCCGGCGTCCATGCCTGCCACGATGCCGGTGGCGCGAAGCCCGGGGCCACGGTCTACGCGCATCTCGACCGGCCGGGGCCCGCCGCCCAGCGGCCGGTCTACCTGGTGGGCCAGTTCTACGGCTCCGGCAGCGTGCTGTACGTGGGCAGCGGCGAACTGTGGCGGCTGCGGGCGGTCGACGAGGCCGTCTACGAGCGGCTCGCGACCCAGCTCGTGCGGCATGTGGCCCAGGGCCGGCTGCTCCGCGGCCGTCGCGCCCGTCTGCTGGTCGACCGCGACCGGTTCCCGGTCGGTGCGACGGTGACGGTGCGGGTGCTGCTCGCCGACCCGCAGGCGGCGACGAACGTCGCCTGCCGGACCGTCGGCCCGGACGGCGGGCAGACACCGCTGGCGCTCGTGCCGGAGCCGGGCCGCCCCGGGGCCTTGCAGGCCGGGTTCGTCGCCGCCCGCGAAGGCGCGTGGCAGATCGAACTCGATGCGGCGGGCGACGAGACGCTCGCCCGCCGCATCCAGGTGCAGCTGCCGGACCGGGAACTGGCCCGGCCGAACCTCGACCGCGGGCTGCTCGAGCAGATCGCCGGCGCCACCGGCGGTGGGGCGTTGTTTCCCGCGCGGTCGTGGACGGCCGACGACGCGACGCGGCTGGCCGCGGCGATTCCCGACCGGTCGCGCCGGGAATACGAGACGGGTGCGGCCGACGTCGACTTCAAACGCCGGCTGAACGCCGCGCTGCTCGCGGTCGGGATCGGCTGCCTGTGCCTGGAATGGGTCGTCCGCCGCCTTGCCAAGCTCGCCTGACGAGACCGCCATGTCGCACGCCACCGAATCCACGACCATGACGACCGCGCCGGCGGCGATCGAGCCGCTCCTGCGGATGCTGGCCGACGTCCGCCGCCGGGCGCGGACCTGGATCTGGGTGGAGTCGCTCGCCTGGGTCGCGCTCGCGGCCGCGGCCGCGTTCTGGGCGTCGCTGGCCTTCGACTGGAGCGTCGAGCCACCGCCGGCGGTCCGCGGTATCGTGCTCGCCGCGGCGGTCGGCCTGCTCCTGTGGCTGATCATCCGCCTGCTCGTCGCGCGGCTGGCGGTGCCGCTCGGCGACGAGGCGCTCGCGGTGATCGTGGAGCGCGGGCATCCGCAGTTCCGCGACGGCCTCTCGACCGCCGTCGGCCTGACGCGGCAGCGGCGTGAGGACTTCGATCCCGAACTCGTAACGCGGACGGTCGCCGACGCCAACGCCCTCGTGGACGGCGTCGATCCCGGAAGGATCTTCCGGCAGCCGCGGCTGCGGCAGCTCGCCTCGCTGGCCATCGTGGCCGTGGCGACGGTCGGGCTCCTGGCGGCCGCGCGGCCGGACGTCACCCGCGTCTGGTTGCGCCGCTCGGTGTTGCTGGCGAACGAGCCGTGGCCGCGGCGGACGCAACTGGAGGCGGAGGGATTCCGCGACGGCGTGCGGAAGGTGGCCCGCGGCGGCGACGTGGACGTGATCGTGCACGCGCGGACCGCGGACGGGCCGCCGCGGGCCGTCGACCTGCGGATGCGCGGCTCCGCAGGCTGGAAGACCGTGCGGATGGGCACCCGCGGCGGTGCGACCGGCACGGAGCAGACCTTCGGAACCGTGATCGAGGGCGTGACCGACGACATGCGGCTGGAGATCCGCGGCGGCGACGCCCGGCTGCGGAACCTGCGGCTGGCCGTGGTGGAGCCGCCGGCCGTGGAGTCCGTGGCGATCCTGGCGACGCCGCCGTCCTATCTGGGTGGTCCCGTGCGACGACCGCCGGTGGCCCGGCGGGTCGGCCTGCCGCGCGGCTCGCGGTTGGAGATCGGCTGCGTGGCGACGAAGCCACTGGCTCACGCGACCCTGCGGGCCCAGGCCGTCGGTTCGGCGGCCGCCGAGGATGCCGTGGTCATCGGCGGCCTCGCCGCGGGCGGTCCTGCGGCGACCACCGTGGAGGGCGTCGTCGAGAACCTCGACGGCGACCTCGTCGTGACGCTGGACCTCCTCGACACGGACGGCCTCGCCAACCGTGAGCCGATCCGGTTCACGCTCGCGGCGGTGCCCGACGAGATTCCGCGGGTGGCGGTGCGGCTGCGGGGCATCTCCACCGCCGTGCCCGCCCGCGGCCGGCTGCCCATCGAGGGCACGATCACCGACGACCACGCGGTCGCCGCGGGGGCGGTGCGGCTGGCCTGGCAGCCGCCTGTCGGCCGGAAGTCCGGCACCGACAAGGCCGCCGCGAGCGTGGAGCGGGTCGTGCCGCGGGCCGCGGTCCGCGGCGGTGTGCCGCTCGTCGAACTGCTCGCCGAGCGGATCGAGACGGTGCCGCTCGAGCCGTTGGGGCTCGTGCCGGGCGGGCGTCTGGAGGTGACGGTGACCGCGACGGACGCCTGCACGCTCGACGGCAAGCCGCAGACCGGCGCGAGCGACACCTGGACGCTCGACGTCGTCTCGCCCGAGTCCTTGCAGGCGATGCTCGAGGCGCGGGAAATCATCCTCCGCCGCCGCTTCGAGGCGGCGATCGCGGACCTGGGCCAGGGCCGCGACCGGCTCGGACGGGACGAGGAGGCCGGTGCCGTCGTCCGGTTCGCGGAGTCCGTCGCCCGGGCGACGGGCGAGACCGGCGAGATCGCGGCGGCGTTTCGCGACATCCGGCTCGAGTTCGACAACAATGGACTGCTGTCTCCCGAACTGGAGAGCCGGCTGATCGCGCAGATCGCGGCGCCGCTCGAAGCGGTGGCGCAGGGCGACCTGCCCGGACTCGCCGCGGCCTGCCGGTCCGCGGCCGCCGCCGCGGTCGGGCGGCAGGCCGACGACGTGCTCGCCAGGATGCGGGCGGTACTCGCCCGGATGATGGAACTGGAGTCGTTCAACGAGGTGATCGAGCGGTTGCGGGGCGTGATCCGCACCCAGGAGGAGATCCGCGCCGAGACCCTGCGGCGGCAGAAGGAGCGGGCCCGGGAGGCACTCGAATGACCGCGTGCAGCATCCGCCCCGCCGTCGCATGGACGGCGCTCTCGCTGGTCGCGGCCGTCGCGACCGCCGCGCCCCCGGAGGGCACGGCGGGCCTCGTCGACCGCGAAACGGAGTTGCTGCGGCAGTACCGCGAACTCGAGCGGTCGTTCCTCAGGCTGGCCGACCTCCTGGCGGCGAGCGATCCACGGCGGGCCGCGCTCTTGCGGAGCGTGTTCGAGAAGGCCCGCGAGGAGCAGGTGGGATCGCGGCTCGGCACGATCGTGGAACTGCTCGAGCAGGGGCAGTTGCTCAAGGCCGGGACCACCCAGGCCGGCGCGATCGAGCAGTTCCGCGCGCTGCTCGACCTGCTCGAGTCGGGTGACGCGGAGCGCCGGCTCACGAACACGAAGCAGGAGGTGCGGGAGTATCTGGCCCGGCTCGCGAAGGCGATCGCCCGGCAGCGCGACATCGAGGGTTCGACCGAGGCCGGGGCCCGCGCGGCGGAGCTCGCCGAGCGGCAGCGGGCCCTGGCGGAGGAGACGCAGGCGCTGGCCGACGACATCGGCGGCTTCGCCCGCCGGATGGACGCCCGCGAGGGCACGGGCGGAGACCG
Organism: Planctomycetia bacterium; assembly: GCA_046094745.1. Lineage (GTDB taxonomy): Bacteria > Planctomycetota > Planctomycetia > Pirellulales > UBA1268 > QWPN01. The sequence goes on along the minus strand of JBJTHX010000203.1, from coordinate 2,051 downwards.
GACGCCGCCGCGCGGGGACGCCCCCACGGACGCCGCCCCGGCAGGGCGGGAGAGCGGCGCCGAGCAGGAGCCAGGTGAGCGGCCGGCGCGGGAAGGCGAGTCGGCCGAGGCGGGCGGGCCGGGCGATGCCGGCGCGGCCGCGGACGAGCCGGAGCCCGAGGGCGACGACGACACCGCCCGGGCGCGGCGGACGCAGCGGCGGCTCGCGGCGGCGCAACGGCGGATGCAGTCGGCCCGGGAACGGCTCGACGAGGCCCGCCGGCAGGATGCCAGGCGCGACCAGGAGAACGCGCTGGAGGAACTCGAGACCGCCCGCGCCGAACTCGAGGAGATCCTGCGGCAGATGCGAGAGCAGGAAGTCGAGCGGCTGCTCGTGCAGCTCGAGGCCCGCGTGCGCGACAGGCTCGCGGCCGAGAAGCGGCTGCAGGCGGCGGCCGACGCCGTCGCGGCCGCCGGCACGCCCGGCCGGGAGCGGGAACTCGAGGCCGCCCGGCTCGGTCGCGAGCAGCAGCAGGTCGCCAACGAGGCGGCGCGGGCCCTGGTGCTCGTCCGCGACGACGGCTCCGCGGTTGCGATCCCCCAGGCCCTCGAGAGCGTCCGCGACGACGCTGTTCAGGCCGCGGCGCGGCTCGGCCGCGGCGACGTCGGCGGCACGACCCGCGGCCTCGTCGCCGACATCGACACGAACCTGGAGGAGCTGCTCGCCGCGCTCGAGAAGTCGCAGCGCGAGCAGGAGCAGCGGCAGGCCGGGCCGGCGGGTGGCCGACCCCAGGGCCCGGATGAACAGCCGCTCGTCGACAAACTCGCCGAATTGAAGATGATCCGCAGCCTGCAACTGCGGGTGAACGCGCGGACCGAGCGGTTCTCGCAGCTGCTCGACGACGCTGCGGACCGGCCCGACTCGCCGGAACTCCGCGAGGCGCTCGACCGGTTGGCGGAGCGGCAGCGGAAAATCGAGCGGGCCGCCAACGACATCGTCACCGGCCGGACGGAGGACTGACCGGCCGGCGGGCGATATGATGGAGCGTGGCATCGGACGAAGGCACCGCCCCGGTATCGACGCATGAGACTCCCGTCCGCAACGGCCCTGATGCTCGTCGTCGCCTCCTGCGGCGCGGCGGTCGGGATCGACCTACCGGCCCCCGCGGAGTTCGCCCGGGAGCCGTCCTGGGAGCAGCCATCCCGTGCGGCGGTGGGCCGCCGCGTGGAGGAGTGGCTCGCGGCGTTGCCCCCCGACGCGGCCGATCCCGACATGCGGGCCCGGCTGCGGGGCGATTGGGACCGCGGCGCCGACGCCGACCCCGTCGATGCCGTGATGGCCCTGGCGGCGGCGGTCGACGGGCGGCCCAGAGCATTGATGGAGTCGGTGCGCGGCGGTGGCGATCTCGCGGAGGCCGCAGCGTGGCTCGCCGACCCCGCGACGCCGGCGTTGGTCCGGGAGACGGCCAGCCTGTGGGCGGGCCGTGAACTGGTGCGGCTCGATCGGTTCGACGAGGCGCTGCCGCTGCTCGCGGGCCTGGATGTCACCGGCAGCGTCGATCCGGCCGCGCTGCTCTTCCACCGGGCCGCCTGCCAGCACTGGCTGCTCGACGCCGACGGCGCGATCGAGTCGCTCGACCGGCTGCTCGAACGGGAGGCGGAGATCCCCGCCCGCTACGCACGCCTGGCCGGCCTGCTGCGGGCCGATGCGGCCGCCCTCGAGCGCGAGTCGCTCGACCACAGCGCGCGGCGGATGCGGGACGTGGGCCGGCGGCTCGAACTGGGGCGGGCGGGGTCCGGCACCCGAAAAGTGCAGGACGGCGTGATCGAGTCGCTCGACAAGCTCATCAAGAAACTGGAGGAACGGCAGCAGCAGCCGCAGGGCGGTGGCGGGGGTGCCGGCAGCGGCTCCGGGCAGGGAGGGGACGGCGTGCCGATGGACGACAGCCGGATGGCCGGCGGCAAGGGCCCCGGCGAGGTGCAGAAGCGGGACATCGGGTCCGCCGACGGCTGGGGCAACCTTCCGCCGCACCAGCGTGACGAGGCCCTCCAGCAGATCGGCCGTGAGTTCC
>JBJTHX010000202.1:0-19217 GCA_046094745.1 Planctomycetia bacterium | reverse complement strand
CTGCCCGACCTGGGTGAGCGCTACCTGTCGACGCGGCTGTTCCCCGAGTGACCGCGTCAGCGTTGCCGCTGCGGTGCGGCCGATCGCCCGGCGCCGCGCTCCCGCTGCGTCGCGGCCCAGCGGATCGCATTGGCCAGCAGGCGGCGGAAGGTGGGGTTCGCGAAATCGTCCGGGTGGCCGAGCGACGTGTAGAACGACCAGCCACCGTCGGCCCGCTGATTGACCCACGCGACGGGCTCCTCGCGGGCGACCCCCGCCGCCCGGCCCCGCACCAGTTCCGTGGCTGATGCTGCCAGGGGCGACACGACGTACAGCGAGCCGCCGGTCGCGAACTCCCCGGCCGGCACGCCCGCGAGGATCGGGTGCTCGACGCCCGGCAGCCGCCAGGCCGTCGTCTTCAGGTCGTTGCCCAGGTGGTTGGCGTAGCTGCCGCCGAACACGTCGGCGTCGAACGTCGGCCACTGTTCGAGCCCCGGCGGGGGCTCGCCCTGGCGGAGGTGGAAGGCGTGGCTGGCAGTGCGGATGCCGACCACCGGCCGGCCGGCGGCGATGTGCGCACGAATGCCGTCGAGTTGCGGGGCGGGCAGGGGACGGCGACGGGCGCTGACCAGCAGGACGTCGACGTCCGCAAGCCGCTCCAACCCGGGAATGCCGCGGACTTCACCGGCCGCGGCCGCGAGCGTCGTGACCCGGAACGCGGCCCCGAGTTCGGATCGGGCGAACTCGGGCAGCGTCTCGGCCGTGCGGTACTCGTCCTCGGCGATGACCAGCGCGAGGTGCGGCGGCGACTCCTTCACCGGCGCCGACGGTTCGGCGGCGGGAAGTACGCAGCCGACCGCGAGCCAGAGCCACGCGACCGATTTACCGGCCATCGAACTGGTGCGCCTTCGCATTCTGCGAACCCGACGGTTGCGTTTCCGGACGGTATCATAGCCTCCACGGCAGAGGCGATGCGGCTCGGGACGTGATTCCCGCAGGGAGCAGGCGATGGCCCGCGACAGCGACGTCCGCGTGACCGGTGCGGCGCTGTGGCTGCTGCCGGTCCGGATGCGGGTGCCGCTCAAGTTCGGCGCCCAGGTGATGACGTCGGTCACCTGTGCCCGGGTCGCCGTCGAGGTCGAGGCCCGGGGAGGCCAGCGGGCCGTCGGCTGGGGGGAGACGCCGTTGTCGGTCGTCTGGGGCTGGCCGTCGAATGCGGACTTCGGTGCCCGTGAGCAGGCGATGATCCGGCTCGCGGCGGCATGCTGTCGCGGGATCGTGGCCACCGGCGAACGGGGCCATCCGCTGGAGATCGGCGCCACGTTCCGACAGGGCACGCTCGACGGGCTGGCCCGGGAGAGCGACGACCCGGCCCTGGGCGAGCCGATCCCCGAACTGGCGACGCTCATCTGCTCGAGCCCCGTCGACCTCGCCGTGCACGACGCCTTCGGAGTCGTGCACGGGGTCGACACGTATTCGACCTACGGTCGCGCGCACCTGACGCGCGACCTGGCGAGCTTCTTCGGCCGGCCCGACGACACACGGTTCCGGGATCGATTTCCCGCCGACTTCCTCGTCGCCCATCCACCGCGGCGGCTGCCGGCCTGGCATCTCGTCGGCGGCCTCGACCCGCTGTCGAACGCCGACCTCACCGGCGACGAGCCGCAGGACGGCCATCCCGTCACGCTCGAGCAGTGGATCGAAACGGATGGCCTGACCTGCCTGAAGGTCAAGCTCCGCGGCACCGATCTCGGATGGGACGTGGACCGCCTCGTGCGGGTCGGCGACGTCGGCATCCCGCGCGGCGTGCGACACTTCTGCGCCGACTTCAACTGCACGGTCCACGATCCGGCCTACGTGCTCGCTGCGCTCGACGCGGTCGCGGCGGCCCGGCCCGAAGTCGCCGCCCGGCTGCTGTACGTCGAGCAGCCGTTCCCGTACGACCTCGCGGCCCACCCCATCGACGTGCACGCGATCGCGACCCGCACGCGGCTGTTTCTCGACGAAAGCGCCCACGATTGGCGGCATATCGAGGAGGGCCGCCGGCTGGGATGGAACGGGGTCGCCCTGAAGACCTGCAAGACGCAATCGGGGGCGCTGCTCGCGCTCGCCTGGGCGCGGGCCCACGGCATGGACGTGATGGTGCAGGACCTCACCAACCCGATGCTGGCAGTGATTCCGCACCTGCGACTGGCGGCCCATGCCGGCACGCTCGCCGGCGTCGAGACCAACGGCATGCAGTATTATCCCGAGGCGTCGGCCCCCGAGGCGGCGGTGCATCCGGGCGCCTACCGCAGGCGCGGTGGCAGCGTCGATCTCGGCACGTTCACGGGACCGGGCTTCGGCCAGCGGGTCACCGAGATCGGCCGGGCCTTGCCCGAGCCGGCGTGCGTGGCCGGTTCGATCGCGATCGAGAACCTGCCAGGAAGCCGCGGCTTCCGGCGACCGATGACGGGAGCGACGACATGAGCGACAAGGCAGGCGGCGCGGCGGCGCGGGGCCGGTGGATGGCGCTGGTCGCCGCCCTGCTCGGCTGGATGTTCGATGGGTTCGAGATCGGCATGTTCCCCCTCGTGGGCCGGCCGGCCCTCGGCGAACTGCTCGGCGGGCAGGCGGCGGCCGACGTCAACGGCTGGTTCGGCGTCATCATGGCCGTGTTCCTCATCGGCGCCGCGACCGGGGGCGTGCTCTTCGGCTGGCTCGGTGACCGGATCGGCCGCGTGCGGGCCATGTCGCTCTCGATCCTCACCTACGCGCTCTTCACGGGCGCCTGCGGCCTGGCCACGGAGGCCTGGCACATCGCCGTGCTCCGGTTCATCGCATCGCTGGGCATGGGGGGCGAGTGGTCGCTCGGGGTGGCGCTCGTCAACGAAGTCTGGCCGGAGCGGTCGCGGGGCTGGATCGCCGGCCTGATCGGCGCGGCCTCGAACGTCGGCATCGGCCTGGTGCCCATCGTGAGCATGCTGCTGGGCTCCCTGATCGTGAGCGTGCGCTCCGGGCTGTCCGCCTTCCTGCCGGAGGCCGTCGTCGAACCGCTCCTGGCCAACCAGGCCTGGCGGTTCCTGATGATCGTCGGGGCCCTGCCGGCGCTGCTTGTGTTCTTCATCCGGGCCTTCGTGCCCGAGTCGGAAAAGTGGCACGAGGAGCAGGCCAGCGGCCGCACCGGCCACTGGGCGGTCCGTGACCTGCTGGCGACGCTCGGCGGCACGCTCGGCGCCGCTCTCGTGATCGCTGCCTGGTCGCCAGCGGTCTCATCCTGGGCCGTGCGGACGATCGTCACGCCCATGGGCCTGCTCGCCGCGCTCGTCGGATTCCTCCACCCGGTGCGGATGTACCTCGCCAGGGCGACGGCTTCGGGTGCGGTGGCAGCCGGCGAGGCGGCCACGATCCGCCGCCGGCTGGTGATCGGCGCGCTCGTGGCGGGCGTGCCGCTGCTGGGCACGTGGGGCGCGGTGCAGTGGGCCCCGAGCTGGGCCATTCAGATGACGAGCGGCACGTCCGCGACCTTCGCCAAGGAGTACACGCAACTGGCCGGGTCGATCGGCGCGGTGATCGGCACCGTGATCGCGGCGCTCGTGGCCGACCGGTTCGGCCGGCGGATCACCTACGCGGTGCTGTGCGTCGCCTCGACGGCGGCGCTCGTCTGGCTCTACCAGGCGCACGCGGCCTTCGACAGCCGGTTCCTCTTCGCCGTCGGCGTCGTGGGCGCTGTCACGGCGTCGTTCTACGGCTGGTTCCCGCTCTACCTCCCGGAGCTCTTTCCCACGAGCGTGCGGGCGACGAGCCAGGGCTTCGCCTACAACTTCGGCCGGGTGCTCGCCGCGGTCGGCACGCTCCAGACGGCCCCGCTGATGGCCCTCTTCGGCGGCAGTTTTCCGCAGGCGGGCACGATCCTCTCCGCGATCTACCTGCTCGGCCTCCTCGTCATCTGGCGGGCCCCGCGCACGACCGGCCTCGCCAGCGCGTCAGGGTAGCCCGGCAATCTCGGCCGGGGCCGCGGTCAGCGTTTTTGCCCGAAGAGCCAATCGAGCGTGGCAGGGTCGCGGTAGGCGGGCGTCCACGAGTCGTGGCCCACGCCCTTGTACTCCGTGTACTGCACCTTGCCCCCCGCGGCCTTCACCGCCTCCACCATCGTCCGCGACCGCTCCACAGGCACCGCCTTGTCGGCATCACCGTGGAAGCACCAGATCGGCAGACCCTCGAGTTTCCCCGCCGTGGCCTCGTCGCCGCCGCCGCAGATCGGGATCACGGCCGCGAACCGCGCCGGCAGGCGGGCGGCCAGGTCCCACGAGCCGTAGCCCCCCATCGAGATCCCGGTCAGATAGACGCGGCCGGGATCGACGGGCTCGGTCTTCATGGTTGCATCGAGCGCCGCCACGGCGGCGGTCATGTCGACCGTCATCTCGGGTTTCTGCGGCAGGCTCTTCTTGTCGGACCAATCGATCTCCACCCAGCGCCGGTCGGTGCGGCACTGCGGCGCGAGCACGAAGCAGGGATACTTCTGCCGCCGGGCATCCTCCGCCAGCCAGGTCGGCAGATACTCCAACTGCTTCTCGTTGTCGCTGCCCCGTTCGCCGGCCCCGTGCAGGAAGAGCACGAGCGGATATTTCACGTCGGCCGCGACCGTCGCGGGTCGCATGAGGCGGTAGCGGAACTCGACGGGCTTCCCGTCTTCCGTCGCGGCGACCTTCCGCTCCTCGAACCCTTCGGGCACGGCCCCATGGGCCGCCACGGCCGTCACGAGCAGGGCTCCCAGGCACACGAGCAGTCGCATGGCATGACTCCTAAGGCGCGTCGCCGATCTCCAGTTTCACCCGCCGCGGTATCGCCAGCCGGCCAAGCATCCCCACCGTGCCTTTCGGCAGGCCGAGAAACTCCAGTCGCTCGAACCACTGGGCCGCTTCCGCACCGAGCTTCCCCACCTGGGTGCCCCGCAGGTCGAGCCGCCGCAGGTTCTTCAGTTCCTTGAGCTGGAGGAGCCCCTCGTCGGTGAGCGATCCGCCTGCCAGGTCGAGCACGGCGAGATCCTTGAGCGACTCGGCCCGGAAGCCGATCAGGATCGCGAACACGTCGTCAGCCGCAGGGCCGTGCAGGCGGACGGTGACGAGCTTGTCCGCCACGTGACCGAAGTCCTCGCCGAACGACTTGCGGAGCCAGTCGGTCTCCTCCATCTCGATCTCGCCGCCCCGCTCGATCGCCTCCGTCGCCACCTCCTGCTGCTGGGCATAGGCTTCGATCTTCGACGCCAGCCATTCGAGCTTGCTGGCCTTGAACTTGACGTAGTCGTTGGCCTCCTCGAAGGCCTTCTGCAGCCGCACGAACGCCGTCGGATCGCCGCCCCGATCGGGATGGGCGGCCATCGCCTTGGCGAGGTAGCACTGCTTGACGTCGTCGAGCGTCAACGGCGGCCGCAGGCCGAGGATCTCCAGGCACTCCGGGAGTTCCTGATCTGGGGCGTGGCTCGGCGCGGTCATCTGGGAACTCTGGGCAGGCGCGAGAAAGGCCCCAGCCTAAACGACGGGCGGCACCCGTCACAATCGCCTCACATTCGCGACGCGCATGGCGGTTCGACTTGATCGCCATCGCCTGATTGCCTATCCCAACGACTTGCCGCCGATCGCGGCGGACCTGCCAAGGAGGGCACCGTGATGCATTGGAAGGGCTCGGGCTGGAAGTACGCGCGCGAGGTGGTGATCGCCTGCGGGATCGTGGCCGCATGCGTCGCCTGGCGGATCATGGCCGGCGGCACACAGGCCGATGCCGGCCCCCCCGCCACGAAGCCGCGGCCGGCAGCCTCCGCGCCCGCGACGCCGCCTGGGCCCAAGCCCGTCGCGATCGTCAACGGCGCCGAGATCACCGACGAGCAACTCACGGCCGAGTGCCTGGCCCGGCACGGCACGGTGGTCCTGGAGGCGATCGTGAACCGGCGGATCATCGAGCAGGCCTGCCGCCAGGCCGGGGTGACCGTCTCGCCACAGGACGTCGACGCCGAGATCGACGCCATCTCGCGCCGGTTCAACGTGCCGAAGGACAAGTACGTCGAACTCATCCAGCGGGAACGCGGCGTGACCGCACAGCAGTACGCCGATGACATCGTCTGGCCGATGATCGCCCTGCGACGGATCTCGGCGGGCACCGCCGAACCGACGGCGGAGGAGGTGCAGGAGGCGTTCGAGAAGCAGTTCGGCCCGGCGGTGAAGGCTCGGATCATCGTCGCGCGGACGCGGCAGGAAGCCGACGACCTGCGGACCCGGGCGGTCGCGGCCCCCGACGAGTTTCCCGCGCTCGCCCGCCGCCACTCGGTGGACGTCGGCAGCGCCAGCGCCGACGGCTGGGTGCAGCCCATCCGGCTCCACTCCGGCGAACCGCAGTTCGACCAGGCCGCCTTCGCCCGCAAGCCCGGGCAGATCTCCCCGGTGGTCCAGGTCGCCGACCAGTTCATCGTCATCAAGTGCGAGGGGCACCTGCCGGCCGCCGGCGTGAAACTCGACGACGTGCGGCAGCACCTGGCCGCCGACATCCGCGACGCCAAACTTCGCAAGGCGTCCGGCGACGCCTTCCGGCGGCTCCAGGGGGCGGCCCGGGTCGTGAACGTGCTCAACGATGCGGCCAAGGCGGCCGTGAATCCCGGCGTGGCGGCCGAGGTGAACGGCCAGCCCGTGGCCTTGGAGCAGGTTCGGGCAACCTGCCTCGAGCGGCACGGCCGCGAGGTGCTCGAGATCCTGATCACGCGGCGGCTGATCGAGCAGGCCCTGGCCCGCGAGCGGCAGCAGGTCGTCCAGGCCGACGTCGACGCCGAGATCACCCGGGCCTCCGAGTCGATGGGCTTCAAGCGGCCCGACGGCAAGCCCGACGCCGAGGCCTGGCTACGGCACGTGACGGGCGAGGAAAAGGTGCCGCTGGCCCACTACCTCCAAGACGTCGTCTGGCCCAGCGTCGCCCACAAGAAACTCGTGGGCGGCGTGCCCGTGCTTCAGGACGACCTCGACAAGGCCTACGCAGCCACGTTCGGCCCCCGGTGCAAGTGCCGGGTGATCGTGCTCGACAGCCAGCGACGGGCCCAGGAGGTCTGGCAACTGGCCCGACAAAAGCCGACGCTCGAGAACATCGGCAACCTCGCCGAGACCTACTCCGTCGACCCGACCACCAAGTCGCTCCGTGGCGAGGTGCCGCCGATCCGCCGCTGGGGCGGACAGCCGGCGCTCGAGCGGGAGGCTTTCACGCTCAAGCCCGGTGAACTGTCGGGCGTCGTGCAGGTGGCCGACCGGTTCATGGTGCTCTTCTGCGAGGGCTACACCGAGCCGGCACAGGTCTCCCTGGCCGAAGTCCGGGACGAACTGCACGCCGACCTGTTCGAGAAGAAACAGCGGATCGAGATGGCCCGCTTCTTCACCCATTTGCGGGAGTCGGCCGCGATCGACAACCTGCTCGCGGGCACGAGCCAGTCGCCCTCGAAGCCCGCAGCCGGCCCCGGCCAGCCCGGCGGACGCCTCCCGGCCTCGACGCTCACGAAGGTGGAGGCCGAGGACTTGGCGAAGCCGCGGACCGGCTCCGCGACGCCGCCGCCCCGGACGGGCGTCGTGCCGGCCTCGCTCGACGCGCCACTTCAGCAAAAGTGACGGTGGCCACCGGCTCCCGTTTCGCGTTCTCGTCGATCGCCGAATGCCACCCTCAGCTGGCCCAGCCGGGCGGCGCAGGCACGTTCACGACGAGCGGCGAACTGCCGCGAGCCCTGGTCGAGATGGTCGCGGATTGACCGCTCACGATCGTGTCGTTCGCGAACGGCGCGGCATAGTTGAACCCGATCCGCGGCGTCACCCGAAACAGGTATGACTTACCGGGCTTCAGCCCGTTCACGACAGCCGTCGTCAAGGTCGGATCCGCGTGCCTCGTCGCGTTCCACGTCCGGCCCCCGTTGCCGCTGACTTCCACGCGATACCGGCGGAGCACCAGGCTCTGATTATCGGTTCCCCAGGCGGCATCCTGCGGGGCCTTCCACGTGAGCCGAATCCTGCCACCCGCACGCTTGGCCACCCGGAGTTCCGTGATCGCCGTTGCCGTGCCGTCGATGCGAATCAGGCCCGGACAATCGACGAAGGCATAGGTCATCGACTGCACGCTCGACGGGATCGTGACGTTAGTCAACGTATGACAGGACAGGAAGGCGAACTGGGGGATCACTTCCAAGCCATTCTGGATGACGACACGCTGCAACGACGAACACGAAGCGAAGGCCGACTCGCCGACGAACCGCAGGCTCGACGGCAGTGTCACCGCTGTCAGCTTGGAGCAGGAGGCGAAAGCCTCCTTCCTCACGCCGGTCACGCCATCCGGGATCACATAGCCTCCTTGCCGGCCAGGCGGATACTCCTCCAGCGTCTCGCCGGTCTCGCAGAACAGCACGCCATCGATGCTCCGGAACACGGGATTCCGCGGATCGACGTCGATCGTCGTCAGGGCATTGGCGCCCTTGAAGGCGTTGTAGGCGAACGTCACGTTTTGCGGCAGGGTGATCGTCGTGATGCCCGCGCCATTGAAGGCCGTCCCGTAGATGGTCGTAAGGCTGTCGGGCAGCACGACGCTCGTCACGTCCTGGCGATCGAAAAACGCATCGCTCTGGAGCACGGTGACCGGCAGCCCGTCGATCGTCTCCGGGATGACGACGGCGGCTTTGGTCCCCGTGTACGACTGGATCGCGATGCTGCCGTTCCATGGCTGATAGTGGAAGTCGGTCGCGGCGTTCACCATCACGGGCGCCGTCACCAGGGGTGTCGCCGACATCGCGACCCGCGGTTCGAGAGCCTCGTATGCCGGGGAGAAAGACGTGACCGCCTGCCTTCGTCGCTTCCCGCGGCGGCCAGTTCGGTCGCGGGCGGGCAGCACGACCGACAGGTACCGATCGACCGACTCCCGTATGCCCATCTTCCCTTCCACGATGTGCGGCGACCGCGACAGCCAGCGCGGCGACACTCCCGCCGGCCGGAAAACCTTCCGCAGTCTACCCGCGGCTTCCGCCCAGGCCCGAATCTTTCGCCCCTGCCGTGCCGCCCGAAGCCTCAGACGTCCCCTGCCCGCGGCCTCACTCCAACTCGGGCAGCATCGCCTCGGCGGCGGCGGCCTCGCGGAGCTTCTCGAGGGCCTTGGCCTCGATCTGCCGCACCCGCTCCTTGGTCACGCCGAGCGCCGAGCCGACTTCCTTCAGCGTCTGCGGCTCGTGCTCGTGATCGAGCCCGTAGCGGCGGATGATGATCGTCTGCTCCCGCTGGTCGAGCCGATCGAGGAACTTGCTCACCTGCTGCAGCCGGTCGTTGGCGGCCAGCCGCTGCTGGTATTCGTCCTCCCGACGGTCGGCCGCGGCCTGGAGCATTTCCATGTCGGCCGCGCGGAAGCGATCCCGGCGGCGGTGCTCGTCGGGGATCGTGCGGGCGTAGTTCTTCATGATCGCCCACGAGGCGTAGGTGCTGAACTTGTTGCCCCGGGCGTAGTCGAACTTTTCCACGGCCCGGATCAGCGACATGTTGCCGTCGCTGACCAGGTCGAAGAAGCTGTCGCCGGGAGCGACCCGCCGCTTGGCGATCGACACCACGAGCCGGAGGTTGGACCGTACGATCCGGTTCTTGAGGTCGACGATCTCCTCGTACAGCCGGTCGATCTGGTCCATCGTCCGGGCGTTGGGACGTTGCGGATCGAGCTGCTCCCGCAACTTCGTGGCCCTGTACTTGAGATAGTTGAACCTGCGGAACAGCCACACCTCCTGCTCACGGGTCAGCAGCGGCACCTCGTAGAGGCTCGCCAGGTAGGCCGGCAGGCCGCTGGGCCGCCGCACCCGCTTCGCGTCGACGGGACCGGGAAACGGCTGGTTGACGACCTTCTCCGCGCTGGCCCGGCTGAACAGGGCGTTCGGGATGAAGGCCAGCGGCAACTGCAGGATGTGCTCGGCCCGCTGGGACAGGATCACCCGATAGATGCTCGCCTTGGAGCGGTGGTAGCGGCGGGCGATCGACTCGACCGGTTCGCCGTGGAGATGATGCTGGTAGATCCGGGCGCAGCTCTCCGGCCGCAGATGACCGTCGTTGGCGGGGAAGACGGCGTCGTCCGCATGCTCCTGGTCATGCCTCTTGATCGTGTAGCGTATGGCCTCGACGCTGCGGTTGAGCCGGTCGGCGATCCGCCGGTGCACGTCCGCCGGGCAGGCCCCGGCCAGGGCGAGCCGCCGCGCCCAGCCGATGATCTTCTCGTGCTCTTCGTCGGAGAGTTGGCTGAACCGGCTGCCCCGCTCGATCCGCATCGGGTTGGAGGCGATGAACCGTTCCACCATGCTCGAGAGGAATCCCACCCGCTTGCGGCCGCCCACCTCGTACCGCTGGGCCACCAGGCCATGGTCACGCCACCGCGAGATCGTCTTCGTGGAGACGTTGAACCGCCGGGCGAGGTCCTCGATCGAATAGACCTGCTCGTGCGGTGGCACCACCGCCGCGCTGCCCGTCATCCCGACGACGTCACCGGAGCCGTCGAACAACCGCACGCTCTGTCCCGAATCATTGGCACGCATGGTTTCCTCCTCGCCGGCCGTTCCGTGCCGGCTTGTGTTCGAAGACGAAAGAGCCCCGGGGACATCCATGACCCCGGCCATCCGTTTCAGGACGCCCCAGTTATACGAGCGTGGTCCAGTTCTGGTTCGCCGCGCGAACCGGCCACTTGGGGCCCACGTCCGAAAACACTCGCCGGCGTTGGCCGCAAACGGTTGCCGCGCATGGCTTTGCGACCCACCGACCGGCTTGACGGGAGTCTCACGCGCCTGCCCTGAGTCTGCTTCGGGGGCGTGAAAATAGGGCGATTATTCCGCGAGACACTTGGTATCGACGCCGATTCTGCCGGTCTGCCGACCTTCTCTTCGGGGCCTACGAACCGGGGAGGGTGTCGATGCGCGCGACCGATCTAGCCGTCTGGTTCCTGGTTTTGGGCCTTGTCCACCAGTCCTGGGGCGACGAACAGACTGTCCCGGAACAGCCGGACGCGGCCGCCGTGGCCAGCGATGCCGTGGCCAGCGATGAGGCACCGGCCGCCGCAGAACCAGCGGCTGCAGAGCCAGTCGCGGAGCCATCGGTCGAGCCGCCCCAGGCGGAACCGGTTGCGTCCGTCCCGGCCGCGCACCGCGTGCAGGTCGACCTCGACGTCCAGGGCGAACTCTTCGCGCCGGCCGGCCGCGATGCGGAACCAATGCGGCGACCGATCACCATCGAGGCCCGGTTCGACTTCATCGAGCAGTCCGGCACGGCCGCGGCGACGCGCACCTATGCCGAGGCAGCGGCCGTCGTCCGCGTGGCCGACGAGCCGGCTCGCATGGCGCTGCCCGCCGATGCCCGCCGCGTCGAAGTGGCCCTCCAAGGCACCACGCCGACGCCATACCTCACCGATGGCTTTCTCTCCCGGGATGAGCTCGACTTGCTCGACACGCCGTTCGACGCCGCACTGCTCGACCGGCTCCTGCCGTCCGGTCCGGTCGCCATCGATGCCACCTGGTCGATTCCGCCCGATGCCGCGGCGGGCCTGCTCGCGATCGACACGATCGAAACCGGTGGCCTGGAAGCCACGCTGACCGCGGTGGACGACGGGCTGGCCACGCTGCGGCTGACGGGCATCGTCGATGGCGCGGCCGATGGGGCGCCGACGCACCTGGTGGTCGAGGGGACGTGTCGCCTCGCGGCGGATCCCGCCGACGGGCACTGGCGACTCTCGTCCCTGCGAGTCGCGGCGGTCACGATCCAGGAGCGGCGGCAGGCCAGTCACGTCGCGCCCGGATTCGACGTCGAGGCCCGCGTATCCGTCGCCCGGCGGCCCCACGACGCCGATGGTCGGACCGACGTCACGGCGACCGACGTCACGGCGACCGGCGGGCCGGCGACCGGCGGGCCGGCGGCCGGCGGCCCGGCGCGGCGCCGCGGCCCGGGCCGACCCGGTCTCGTGTGGCACCGCGATCGGGGCGAGCACTACGACCTCGTCCACGACTCCCGGTGGCGGATCGTCGAGGATGCCCCGACCGGGCTCGTCCTCCGGCTGATCGACCGCGGCGCCCTCCTGGGCCAGTGCTCGCTCACCGCCCTGCCCCGCGGCGACGCGCTCGCTCCCCCGGCGATCGCCGAGGTCCAACGCGACATCGAACGGTCCCTGGCCGGCCAATTCGCCCGGTTCGAGCACGCCTCCGAGGCCACCCGCTCCGACGGCGTGCGGATCGTCCGCGTGGTCTCCGCGGGCACCGCGGAAAACCTGTCCTTCCGCTGGATTCACCACGTGCTGACCGACGCGCAGGGCCGGCGAGCGGCCGCCACCTTCATGCTCGAGACCGCGGCTGCGAAGCGGTTCGGGGACGCCGACCGGGAACTCATCGACGGCCTTACCTTCCCGGCCGAAGAGGCTGCCGCGGCCGGGGAGGCCGACCGCGAGGCACGGGTTCCTCGCGGCACGCTCACGCCTTGACGGGGGGGCGGGCGGCTGGGATCATCTCGGGCTGCCGTTGACCAGCGATTCCGGCCAAGGCCGGGGCCGCCGATCCGACATTTGAAGAGGTGCGCCGCCGGCCCGACGAGCGAAGAATCGCGAGTTCTTCCCGGCCGCTGGAGCCTGTCCGCGTCCGGAGTCGTGAGCCATCGAAAAGCAGCATCGCATCAACGAGCAGATTCGCATCTCTCCCGTCCGCGTGATCTCCGCGGAGGGTGGCCAACTCGGGATCATCCCCACCGAGGAAGCGCTCGACCTGGCCCGCAAGGCGGGCCTCGACCTGGTGGAGGTAGCGCCCAACGAGAAGCCACCCGTCTGCCGGATCATGGATTTCGGCAAGTTCAAGTACCAACAGAAGAAGAAGCTCCACAAGACCCACGTCCATCACACGAAAATCAAGGAGATCCGGCTGCGGCCCAAGACCGGCAATCACGACATCGAGTTCAAGGTGAACCAGGCGAAGGGATTCCTGCTGCACAAGGACAAGGTGGTCGTGTCGGTCGTGTTCCGCGGCCGTGAACTCGCCCACATCGACGAGGGGCAGCGGGTCATGAAGAACATCCTCGAGCACCTCGATCCTGTCGGGAAGGTCGAGTCGCCGCCCCAGCAGATGGGCCGCCGGCTCGTCTGCACGCTGGCCCCCAAGTGACCATCCCCGAACGATCCACCCGCACCACACACCTCTCCCAGGAGAAAGACAGATGCCCAAGCAGAAGACCCACAAGGGCGTAAAGAAGCGTTTCCGGATCACGGCCAAGGGCAAGGTCAAGCACCGCCGCGCCGGCACCAGCCACCTCCAGGTGCGGCTGACGAGCAAGCGGAAGCGCGACCTCCGCGGCACCGGCGTGCTCGCCAAGGCCGAGACCGCCAAGATCCACGAAGCTCTCGGCAAGTACAGTTACTGAATCCTGCCGGGGCTGGTTTGACCCGCGAAATCGCGGCCCTCTTGCATTTGGGCCGATTCGCGGGAAATTTGTACTTTCCTCACCCGCCTTGAAGGCCCACTCATGCGTACCAAAAGCGTCGTTCCCCGTCTCCGCGCCAAGAAGCGGCTCTTCAAGCGGGTAAAGGGCTCCGTCGGCGGCCGCCGCCGCCTCCTGCGGACTGCCAAGGAATCGATCGTCCGCGCTGGCGTCTACGCCCATCGTGACCGCCGCCGCAAGAAGCGCGACTTCCGTCGGCTGTGGATCGTGCGGATCAACGCCGCAGTCCGCGAGCGCGGGCTCCGCTACAGCCAGTTCATCGCGGGCCTCGAGAAGATCGGCTGCGAACTCGACAGGCGGACGCTCGCCGAGATGGCCGTCGTCGATCCAACCGGCTTTGACACCGTCGTGGCCGCCGTGCGCAAGGCCCTCGCCCTGCCGGAGCCGGCCGCGGTCGCGTGACGCCGTGACAGCCGTCCCGCTCGACGCGTTCCGCGCCGAACTCGAGACCCTGCGGGCCGATGCCGCTGCGGCGCTCGACGCGGCTGCCGACGGCGCGGCCATCGAGGCGGCGCGAATCGAGTTCGTCGGGGCCCGTGCCGGCCGCCTCAAGGCGATCCAGAAAATGCTGGGCGGCCTCGCCGTCGCCGACAAGCCCGCCGGCGGCAGGCTCTTCAACGAAGTCAAGGACGCGATCGCCGCTCGCCTCGCTTCCGCGCAGTCGCAGCTCGAAGGCGGCGGCCCGGCCGTGGTCGCCCCTCTCGACGTGACGCTCCCCGGCGAACCGGTGCCGCTCGGACACGTGCACCCGATCACGCAGACGATCCGTCAGGTGCAGGAGATCATGGGCCGTCTCGGCTTCGAGAGCGTCGACGGACCCGAGATCGAGGACCAGTGGCACAACTTCGAGGCTCTCGCCATCCCGGCGGAGCACCCGGCCCGCGACCCGCTCGACAACTTCTACCTCGCAGTCGCCCGTGGGGCCGACCCGCTGCTCCTCCGGTCGCAGACCAGCACGGTGCAGATCCGCATCATGGAGACCCGCGAGCCACCGCTGCGGATCGTGTCGCTCGGCCGTGTCTACCGCCCCGACACCGCCGACGCCACGCACTACCCGATGTTCCACCAGGTGGAGGGCCTGGTCGTCGAGCCCGGCACGACCATGGCACACCTCAAGAGCGTGCTGCGCCTGTTCGCCTCGAGTTTCCTCGGCGGCGACGTCCACGTGCGGTTTCGCCCCTCCTTCTTCCCCTTCACCGAGCCCAGCGTGGAGGTGGACATGGAGTGGGGCGGCCGATGGATCGAGATGGGGGGCGCAGGCATGGTGGATCCCGCCGTCCTCGAGGCGGTCGGCTACGACCCCGACGCGGTCTCGGGGTTCGCCTTCGGCCTGGGCGTGGAACGGATCGCGGCCCGCCGCTACGGCGTCGCCGACATCCGCGACTTCTACCGCAACGATGTCCGGTTTCTGAGGCAGTTCTGACGCGATGATCATCTCCACGAACTGGCTCGCCGACTACGTGCAGCTGCCCGGGACGACCGCGGACCTCGTCCAGCGGCTGCTGATGGCCGGCCTGAATCACGAGTCGACCACCGCCGTCGGCGACGACGCGGCGGTCGAGATCGAGGTCACGAGCAATCGGCCCGACTGCCTCGGCCACATCGGCGTGGCCCGCGAGGCCGCCCTGCTCTTCGGCCGGCCACTCCACGTGCCGAATCCGGCTCCGCTCGAGGGACAGGTGCTGGCCGCCCGCAGTATCGCCGTCGAGATCGCCGCCGGCGACGTCTGCCCGTTCTATTCGGCCCGCGTCATCCGCGGCGCCCAGGTCGGCCCGAGCCCGCGGTGGCTCGTCGAGCGGCTGCGGACCGTCGGCCTGGCGAGTGTCAACAACGTGGTCGACGTGACCAACTACGTGATGCTCGAGACGGGCCAGCCGCTGCATGCCTTCGACCTCGCCAAGATCCGCGGCAGCCGGATCATCGTCCGCCGGGCTCGCTCCGGAGAGCCGTTTGAGGCGATCAACCACAAGACCTACGAACTCACCGAGCGGATGTGTGTCATCGCCGACGGCGAGCGGCCGGTGGCCTTGGCCGGGGTGATGGGGGGCGCCGACACCGAGATCGCCGCCGCATCCACCGACATCCTCATCGAATCGGCCCAGTTCGCACCGTTGCCGGTGCGGGCCGCCGCCCGCGGGCTGGCGCTCGCCAGCGACTCCTCCTACCGCTTCGAACGCGGCCCGGATCCCGCGATGGTCGACTGGGCGAGCCGGCGGGCCGCGGCCCTCATCCTGGAACTGGCCGGCGGCATGCTGGAGGCTGGGTCCGTCGAGGCCGGCCGCCTGGCCAGCACGCCGGCGGTGATCCGCCTCGCCCCGGGTCGGGTGGCCGAGGTGCTCGGCATCGACGTGCCCGCCGAGCGGCAGCGGGAGATCCTCACGGGCCTCGGCTTCGTCGCCGAGCCCCGGGCCGCGAACCGCTGGCGGGCGCCGTCGTGGCGCCGGGACGTCTGGCGGGAGATCGACCTGGTGGAGGAGATCGGCCGGATCGAGGGCTACGAGCGGGTGCCCGAAGACGTCGCCATTGCCGCCCGCCCCGTGGAATGGTCGCCCCGCGAACGGACGGTGCGGGCCGCCGGCGCGGTGCTCGTCGCCGCCGGCCTCTGCGAAGCGATGACCCGCAGCGTGGTCGGTGAGCCGCTGGAGACCAGCGGCGGGCCGTGGGGCGGCGCCGCGCCGCTCGTGATCTCGCCGGCGCTCGTCCGCGGCGCTGACCGACTGCGGCGCACGCTCCTGCCCAGCCTGCTGGAGGCCCGTGCGGGCAACGCGGCCGTCGGCACGCCCGACGCCGAGCTCTTCGAGATCGCCCGCGCCTACGTCGCCCGCGCAGCCGCGGAGGAAACGGCGCCGACTCCGGTGGAGGAACCGCTGCTCGTGGGCTTCGTGTGCGGCGGCGGATTCGCCCGCGGCAAGGGGCTGGCCGATGCCGTCCTCGCACGGCTCGGCCTGCACGGCCGTCGCGGGCCGGCCCGGATCGCATACCGCCCGTTCGCCTGGGACCTCTTCACGGCAGGTCGCGGCGCGGAAATCCTCCTCCACGACGGAGTCGCCGGGCCGGCCCGCGTGGGCGTGGTCGGCGAGGTTGCGGCCGCCGCCCTGTCACACGCGGGCCTCGATGGCCCGGTCGTGGCCGCGGAGCTGCGGCTCGACCGGCTCGAGTTCACCGCCGATCTCGACCACCGGCTCGAGCGGCCGAGCGACTTTCCCGCGGTGCAACGGGACGTCAATCTCGTGGTGGATGAAGTCGTTCCGTGGGCCGCCATCGAGGCGGCGATCCACGAGGCCGCCGGCGACTTGCTCGACGATTGCCGTCTCGTCCAGGTGTGGCAGGATGCGGAGCGGCTCGGGGCGGGCCGCAAGAGCCTCGTCGTCACGCTGCGGCTCCGAAGCCGCACGGGTACGCTCTCGCGGGACGAGGCGACAACCACCGTGGCCGCCGTGGTGGCCGAGTGCAGCCGCCGGGTGGGGGCCGTGCTGCGTCAGTAGCAGCGGCCCTTCGGCCCGCGGGCCGAGCGGGAGCGGTCGACGGCGGTCACGGCCGCGTCCCAGTTGGCCCCGTACATCGCGAAGGCGGACTCCGTCACCGGCGCGGCCGAATCACGGCTGCCGGCGGCCCGAGCGCCCGTCCCACCGCCCGGCACGGCGGAGGTCGCGAACAGCACGCGGTAGTCGCCGATCGAGGCGTAGCGGCCGGAGGGGGCCCGCGTCGGCGTGTAGTCGCTGTTACCGTAGCCGGAGATGCCCACGTAGTACGTCCCGCTGATCGTGGCCCGGAAGGACAGAAAACTGTCGAGCGACCTGCCCGAATCATCGTTGAAGGCGAGCTGACGACCCGTGCTGCTGAAGACGCGGAGGTAGCTGTCGAGCGTGGATCCCCCGGGCAGTGATTCGGCGTCGATATCGATGGTGAGCGACTGGCCGGCCGCGAGGCGGACGCGGTACAGGTCGACGTCCCGCCGGCCGTAGGCTCCGTCGCCGATCCGCCCCGCCAGCCGCACCTCCCCCGGGGTCGACGGCAGGACAGCCGCCCTGGTGAGGGTGTCGCCCGCGTCGACGAGCGTGGCGGCCCGGGTGACCCACGCGTCCTTGGCCGCCACGGCCAACAGGCCGCCATCGTCCTCAGCGGCGATGCCGCCGGCGGCGGAGACGGTGAGCACGTAACTGCCCGACGTCGCGGTCTCCTCGGACAGGCCGGAGACGGTCCAGCGGATGCCGTCCGTGGTCGACAGTGTGACCGCGAGTGGCACGTCGACGCCGTCGCGGGTGAGGGCGAGATCATCGGCATCGAATCCCGTGACGGCCCGAGAGAATTGCACGACGACGGCCGCAACGGACGTGGTCCGCGGGTCCGGCGCGACGTCGAGCACGTCGGCTTCGACGGCCGACGGCGCACCGGGATCGACCGGATCACCGGGATCGACAGGATCGCCAGGGTCGGTGGGATCCGTCGGGTCGTTCGGCACGGCCACCGCCGCCACGGCCGCCCGGGCATTGACGAGCCCGCCCGCGGCCACCTTTCCGGCCAACGACGACACCGGCACGGCCGTGGCGATCATGGCGTCGCGGATCTCCGCCACCGTCGCCGCCGGACGCGCCGCGGCCATCAGCGCCACGATGCCCGTGACGTGGGGCGTCGCCATCGACGTGCCGCTGTAGGAGCCGTAGGAATTGCCCGGAAGGGTCGAGTAGATGCCCACGCCCGGAGCCGCGACGTCGACCGTGGTCGCCCCCCAGTTGGAGAACGAGGCGAGCCGGTTGGACGCATCGGTCGCCGCCACGGCGAGCGTGGCGTAATTCGCCGGAAACGCGGCGGTGGAGTCGTTGTTCGTCGACTCGTTGCCGGCGGCCGCCACGCAGACGATGCCCGCCGACTCCCCGGCCGTGATCGCGGACCGCAGGGCCGTCGAGGCTCCGCCGCCTCCCCAACTGTTGTTCGTGGCGACGACGTTGACGCCAAAGTCGCGGCGCATCCGGGTCGCGTAATTGAGGGCGGCGATCGCGGCGCTCGTGGTGCCGCTGCCGTCGGCGCCCAGGAACTTCAGCGCCATCAGCGACACGTTCCACGACACTCCGACGACCCCGGTCCCGTTGTTGCCCACGGCACCGATCGTGCCGGCGACGTGGGTGCCGTGCCCCTCGTCGTCGAAGGGATCGGCATCGTTGTTGGCGAAGTCCCAGCCGAACACGTCGTCGACGTAGCCAGTGCCGTCGTTGGCGATCCGGTCTCCCGCCACCTCACCCGGATTTCGCCACAGGTTGGCGGCCAGGTCGACGTGGCGGTAGTCGATGCCGGTGTCGACGACGGCGACGACCACGGACCGCGCCCCGGTGGTCGTGTCCCAGGCTTCCACCGCGTCGACGTCGGCGTCGGTGACACCGCCGGTCTGGCCCGTGTTGTTCAGGCCCCAGAGCCGGCTGAAGGAGGGATCGTTCGGCAAGGCGGCCCGGCTGACCATCCGGTCGGGCTCGAGCGACCCGACGCCGGCGCCGACGGCCCACTCGGTGACCTCGGCCGCCGAGGCACCGGGGGCGAGCACCGAGTAGTAGCCCGCGCCCAGGCCCGTCGTCGTCCATCCGCTCCGCACGGCCGGGGCCCGGTCCGAGCCGTCGGCGACCACGATCCAGGCGTCGGTCCGCGCACGGACGAGTTCGCCATTCCAGGCGATGTCCCGCCAGGTCGGCGCGTTGGCGGCGAGGTCGGCCGAGAGCATGGCCGGGGAGTCGGCGGGCATCGTCTGCGTGGCGGCCGCCGGCAACG
>JBJTHX010000201.1:0-5187 GCA_046094745.1 Planctomycetia bacterium | reverse complement strand
GGGGATTCTCCATGCGGCGGATTATCCCGATGCGGAATCGGAAACGCCACGCCGCCCGCCCACGGCGGAATCGGTCAAGCCGCTGCCCGCCGGCGGCGGATTGTCGGGGTTGATCCACTGGATCACGGCGGCCCAGTTGGCGCTCTCCGGGTCGTGCTGCAGGTAGCCGTGGATCGCCTTGACCACCTGCCAGCCGTCCTTGAGGTGCGCCGAAAGCACCGGGTCGGACCGCGTGCCGGCCACCACCTCGCGGACGTACCGGTCGCACGGCAGCGTCGCGGCCACGGCGGCGTAGCCCGGCAGCCGGCTGCCGCCCCCCATCCGCCACAGCCCCTCGGCCACGACCAGCTGCCGCGTGGCGTCGGTGAGCGCGTGGGCCAGGCCGTGGTGCTGGTGCGCGGGGCTCACGAACACGTCGGCGCCGTACAGCGTGTGGCCCGTGGGGTCGTGGTCGGCGAAGGTGCCGTGCGCCGTGAGCACGTCCCACGGGTCGTCGAGTTGGTAGTCGGCCATGTGCAGCCGGAGCGTGAAGTGCACGCCGACAGCCGCCCCGGTGGGGAGATGCTCGGCCACGAACTGCCCCTGCGGATAGACGGCCCGATGCCCGGCCAGTTCCGCCGGCGTGTAGGGGGCCTCGTGCGGGTAGACCGCGTGGCAGATCTCACCGATGGCGGCGTAGTCGGACGGCTGCATGAGCCGGATGCGATAGTCGGGCGGGAGCATGGCGATGCCCGGCTCAGGAAAGGACGTGACGGAGCCAGTAGCCGCCGTCGACCCGCACGACCGAGCCCGTGACGTAGTCGGCGTCGGCGGAGGCGAGGAACAGGGCCGCGTGCGCGATGTCCTCGGGCGTGCCGAGCCGGCCCCAGGGCAGGCGGGGCCCCTCCGCTTCGATCACGGCATCACCGAACGTCTGCCGCTCCCCGGGCGTGTCGATCCAGCCGGGCTCGATGACGTTGACGTTGATGCGGTGCGGGGCCAGTTCGGCGGCGACCGAAAAGGCCATCTGGTTGAGGCCGGCCTTCGCGGCCGCATAGGCGGCGGTGCCCGCGTGCGGCACCCGCGCCTGGACGCTCGAGATGTAGACGATCTTGCCGCCGCCGCCCCGGGCCACCATGTGCCGGGCCGCGGCCTGGCTCATCCAGAAGCCGGCGGCGAGCGTGCCCTCGAGCGTGCGGGTGACGAGTTCCGGCGGGTACTCGAGAAACGCACCCCGGCGGGAGAACGCGGGCACGCTCACGAGGATGTCGATGCGGCCGAGGCCGTCGACCGCGCCCGCCACGATCCGCTCGCACGAGGCGTGCTCGAACGCGTCGCCCGGCAGGACCACGGCCCGCCGGCCGAGGCGGCCGATTTCCGCCGCCACCGACCGGAGGTCGTCGTCGTCGACGCGATCGTTGACGGCGACGTCGGCGCCCTCCCGCGCGAGGGCGAACGCGCAGCCGCGGCCGATGCCACGGGCCGCCCCGGTGACGAGTGCCAGTTTGCCTGTGAGTTTCATGGGGTAAACCATGGAAAAATTGGTCGCCGCCCGCCGGGCCGGTTGACGCGGGCCTTGGGCGAAAAATACACTGTACCAGGGTGAATGTCATGGCAAGCAGTCCAAGGGGTTCCCGGCTTGCGTCTTTCCGGAGCGACATCCCGTATGGCGACCAATCCCCGCGATCCCGCCACCATCGATGAGGACCAGACCGCCAAGGCCTACCGTTCGATCCGGCGGATGATCGTCGACGGCGGCCTGCCGCCCGGGCACCGGATGTCGCATCGCACGCTGGCCGAGCGGCTGGGCATCGGTCGCAGCCCGGTCCGCGACGCGATCCTGCAGCTCGAGGCCGAAGGGTTGGTGGTGCAGCGGGCCCAAAAGGGCGTGCTGCTTCGGGAACTCACGCCCCGGGAATTGACCGAGGTCTACGAACTACGGCTGGTGATGGAGCCGTTCTTCGCGGAGCGGGCCGCCCTTCTGGCCGACCCGACCCAGCTGGCGGGCATGCGGGAAGCCTGCGAGCGGCTGGCGGAGTTCGTCGCCCGCCCCGACTTCGAGGCCTGGTGGCGGTCCGGGGCGGAAAATGCACGGCTCGTCTACCAACTCGACATGCAACTGCACGCGGTCATTCTCGCCGCGGCCGGCAACACCGTCGCCACACGGATTTTCAGCAGCGCCCACGTGCTCGCCCATGCGTTCTCGTGGTCTCTCGGCCGCGATGCAGATCTGCCGGCGGCCGACCGGCTCGTCATCACGGCCGCCGAGCACATGGGCATCTACGAGGCCATCCGCGACCGGGATCCGGCCGCCGCGCGGGAGCGGATGCGGCGGCACGTGCTCGACGCGATCCCCTCGGTCACGGCCCGCTACGCGCTGACCGTCCGCGCCACCGAGGAGGCTGCGGAGCAGGCGGCAGCCGCCAAGGCGGCCGCGGCCGTCCGCGGCCGGCGCTGAAGGGCGGTTCACGTTTCATGCCCGCGCCCGCTCCGCTCGTGCCCGCGCCGCACGACATCCGCCTCGCGATCCTCGGGTCGTCCATCGGCAACGGGCATCCCTACTCCTGGGCCGCGATCTTCAACGGCTACGACCGGCAGGCGATGGCGGAGTGTCCTTTCCCCGGCATTCCCGCCTACCTGGAGAAGGAGTCAGCCGACACCCTGACGATCGCCGGGGCCCGCGTCACCCACGTCCACTGCGCCGGCAACGGCGGCTTCACCGCCGCGGACGTGGCCCGCTGCTCGCGGATCCCGCACGTCGTCGACCGGGCGACCGACGTCATCGGCGCGGTCGACGCGGTCATCATCGCCACCGACATCGGAGCGGAGCACGTCGAACGGGCCCGGCCCTTCGTCGAGGCCGGGCTGCCCGTGTTCGTCGACAAGCCGCTGGCCGACAACGCGGCCGACCTCGGCCATTTCTCCGCCTGGGTCGCGGCGGGCCGGCCGATCATGTCGTCGAGTTGCATGCGGTATGCGAAGGAGTTCCTCCCCTACCGCCTGTCCACCCGCGATCTCGGCGACCTGCGGTTCGCCTGCGTCACGACCGCCAAGAGCTGGGAGGCCTACGGCATCCACGCCCTGGAGGCCGTCTATCCGATCCTCGGCCCGGGGTTCCTCACCATCCGCCACACCGGCACGGCGGAACGGGCCGTCGTGCACCTCACCCATGCCCGCGGCGCGGACGTGGTGGCGGTGGCCTCCGCCGACATGCTCGGTGGCTTCGGCACGCTCACGCTGTGCGGCACCAAGGGCCGCGCCCAGGTGGCCTTCTCCGACACGCACTTCGCCTTCAAGGCCCAGTTGCAGGCCTTCGTCGACTTCCTCCGCTCGGGCGTCCACCCGTTCCCGTTCGCCGAGACCGAGGAATTGATGCGGCTCGTGATCGGCGGCATCGAAAGCCGCCGGCAGGGGGGGCGTGAAATCCCCGTGGCAGCTTCCTGAAGGAGAATCCATGCCGATCCTCGATCGCTTCTCGCTCGCGGGCAAGGTCGCCCTCCTCACCGGCGGCGCCGGGCTGTACGGCCGGCAGATCCTCCGTGGCCTCGCCGAGGCGGGCGCCCGCACCTACATCGCCTCGCGGAACGTCGACCAACTGGAGCGGGTGGCGGCCGAGCACCGGGCACTGGGCCACGATGTCCGCCCGCTCCGGCTCGACCAGGCCGACGAGGCGTCGATCGCGGCCGTCCGCGACGCCATCGTCGCCGACAGCGGCCGGCTGCACGTCCTCGTCAACAACGCGGTTGCCCGGCCGGTGAAGCAGGGGTATTTCGATGCCGCCGCCGCCATCGACGAGAGCATGCGGGTCAACGCGACGGGCCTGATCCTCGTCACCCGCACGCTGGGCGAGGTGCTGGCCGACGGCGGGTCGATCATCAACATCGGCTCGATCATGGGGCTGGTGGGGCTCGAGCCGCTCAACTACCGCGGCACCGACATGCAGGGCTGGTATCCGGACTACTTCTACACCAAGGGGGGCATGGCGAACCTCACCCGGTTCCTCGCCAGCTACTACGGGCCGCGGGGCATCCGCTGCAACTGCCTCCATCCCGGCGGCCTGTTGAACGAGGGCCACCCGGACGCGTTCGTGCAGAACTACGGCGAGCGGACCTGCCTCGGCCGGCTCGCGGGCGAGGACGACCTCGGGGGCGCGGTCGTGTTCCTCGCCTCCGACGCCTCGGCCTACGTGACGGGCACCAACATTCCGGTGGACGGTGGCTACACGGCCAAGTGAGGGTGGCATGCCGGAAGTCTTCCACGGCGGCCCGCCCGCACCCGCGTTCTCCCGGCTGATGCTGGGGACGGCGCAGTTCGGCCTGCCCTACGGGATCGCCAATCGCGCCGGCCAGCCGGGCTACCGGGAGGTGCTGGGGATCGTCGCCGCGGCGATCGAGGGGGGCGTGAATTGCTTCGACACCGCCGCGGACTACGGCTCGAGCGAGGAGGTGCTCGGCAGGGCCCTGCACGAACTCCGGGCCGCCGACCGCGTGACCGTCGTCACGAAGGTGCGGCCCTTGAGCGACGCGGACGGCGTTGACCCGTTCCGGGCGATCGAGGAATCGGTCGCCGTGTCGCGCCGTCGGCTGCGGCTCGACTGCCTGCCGCTGGTGCTGTTCCACAAGGAGACCGATGCCGTCCACATGGAAGGCCTCCTGCAACTGCGCGACCGCGGCTGGATCCGGCGGGCCGGCTTCTCGTGCGACACCGACGCCTCGGGCACCGCGCCGCTGGCGGCGCGGCCGGGTGTCACCGCCCTGCAGATCCCGGCGAACGTCCTCGATCGGCGGCATCGGCAGGCGGGCACGTTCGCCACGGCCGCCGCCCGCGGCGCGGCGGTGTTCGTCCGCAGCGTCTACCTGCAGGGCCTGCTGCTCATGCCGGAGGAGGAGATCCCCGCCCCGTTGCGGCGGGTCGTGACCGTCCGCCAGGCCTTGGCGACGATCGCGACGGCGGCCGGCATGTCGCTGGCGGAACTGGCGGCACGCTTCGCGCTCGGCCTGCCGGGCGTGAAGAGCCTCGTCATGGGAGTCGACGGCGTCGCCCACCTGCGGGAGAACCTCGCGATCTGCGACCGCGGCCCGCTCGACGCGGAGACGACGAACCGGATCGAGGCGGCCGTGCCGGACTTGCCGGCGGACCTGCTGACGCCCCGCGATTGGGAACAGCAGCGGATCGTCCCGTCGTGGGCCGAGCGCACGGCCACCCAGA
>JBJTHX010000200.1:0-3414 GCA_046094745.1 Planctomycetia bacterium | reverse complement strand
TCGCCGGCCGAGCGGGCCCGCTACGTGGAATACTGGCGGGCGGTGGGCGAGCGCCGCGAGACACGGGGCATGCCGCCGAGTCCCTGGGGAAGGTGACCGCCGTGGCCGACACGCTCGGCCTCCTTCAGGAGGCGCTGCAACTCGCCGGGGATCTCGGCTCCCGCGGCCGCGCGGAGCCGCGCGGCGCCCAGCCGGGCGGCCCGTGCACCGTCGGCGGGGCCCCGCACGTGCTGCTCAACCTCGAGCACCCCGTCGCCGCGCGGCTCGACGTGCTCGTGAAGGCCCTCGCCGTCGATCCGCGGGTGGCCGCCGAGCCGAAGAGCCGCCTGCTCGCGGCCCGGCTCGCGGCCAGCGCGCCGCCGGGCTGACGGCCGTCAGGCCGACCGGTAGAGCCCGTGGGCGGCGATGTAGGCCTCGACGGCCCGCGGCGTGCGGTAGCGGATGCTCGTGCCGGCGGCGACCGCGGCCCGCAGGTCGCTCGCCCGGATGCCGATGGTCGGCATCCGCACGCGCCGCTCGAGAATCGTGGCGAGCCGGTCCGCGCCGAGCAGGTCGCGGAGACCGGCCGCGGCGGCCGCCGCGGGGAGGTCGTCGAGCGTCTCCCGTTCCACGGCGACGAGCGTCGCCAGGTCGGCGATCCGGCGCGGCTCCCGCCAGGTCGGCAGGCCCGCGAGCAGGTCGGGACCGAGCAGGAGGCAGAGTTCGTCCCCCGGGTGCGCGTCCCGCAGTGCGGCCAGCGTGTCGACGGTGTAGCTGACGCCGCCGCGGTCGAGTTCGAGCGTCGCGACGTCGAACTCCGGCCGTCCGCCGGTCGCCAGTCGCAGCATCTCCACGCGATGCGGGCCGTCCGCCAGCCGTCGGTCCCGCTTGTGCGGCTGCACCGCCGCGGGCACGAAGAGCACGCGGTCGAGCCCCGCCTGCTCGAGGCAGCAATCGGCGAGGAGCAGATGGCCGTAGTGCACCGGATCGAAGCTGCCGCCGAACACGCCGATCCGCATAGAACGCTCCCGGGATTTGCTCTAATCATGCTCATGTCCCGCGACCCCACAAGCCAGCGCGAGCTTTTCGACCGCCGCCCGCAGTGGGAGGAGGACGACGCGCGGCGCGGCACGATCGCGACGGTCGTGCTGCCCGACGGCGTCGACAAGCCGCTCGATTACCTGGTGCCCGAGCGGCTCGCGGGCGAGGTCGAGCCGGGGCGGCGGGTCCGCGTGCCGCTCGGCCGGGGCAACCGCGAGCGGCTGGCCTATTGCGTGGCCGTTCGCTCGGGCGAACTTCCGCAGGCGCCGCTCAAGAGCGTGGCGGCCGTCGAGGATCCCGTGCCGCTGTTGTCGCGGCGGATGATCGAGCTCACGAAGTGGATGGCCGAGCGGTGGATGGCCCGCTGGGGCGAGGTGCTCGAGGCCGTGCTGCCGGCCGGCGTCAGGGCCCGGTCCGGCGTGCGGACGTCACCGCTGCTCGTGGCCACGGCGGCGACGCCGGCCCGCCCGCCGACGCCGCCGCAGGCCCGCGTGCTCGCGGCCGCGGCGGCCGGGCCGCGGACGGCCGACGACCTGGCGAAGGAGTCGGGGGCGAGCCGGGCCGTCGTCAGTCGGCTCGTCAAGCTCGGCCTGCTCGCCCAGGCGGGCACGGTGGAGCGGCCGCGGGACCGCGACGCCGCGGCCCGCCCGCGGGTCCGGCACGACAAGCCGACGCACCTGTCGTCCGAGCAGGCCGCGGCGCTCGCGGCGATCCGCCAGCCGATGCAGCAGGCGCGGCACGAGACGATCGTCCTCTTCGGCGTCACCGGGAGCGGCAAGACGGAGGTCTACCTGCAGGCGGTCGAGGAGACGATCGCCTACGGCCGCCAGGCGATCGTGCTCGTGCCCGAGATCAGCCTCACGCCGCAGACCTGCGACCGTTTCCGCGCCCGGTTCGGCACCGTGGCCGTGCTCCACAGCCATCTCACGCCGGCCGAACGGCATGCCCAGTGGCGGGAGATCGCGGCCGGCCGTGTGAACGTGATCGTCGGCGCGCGGAGCGCCGTCTTCGCGCCCGCGCCCAGGCTGGGCCTGATCGTGATCGACGAGGAGCACGAGAACTCGTTCAAGCAGGGGACGGCGCCGCGATACCACGCCCGCGACGTGGCCGAGTGGATCGCGCGGGAGGAGCAGGTGCCGCTCGTGCTCGGCTCGGCGACGCCGGCGCTGGAGACGTTCGCCCGCTGCCTGGCCGGGGAGTGGACGATGTGCCGGCTGCCCGCGCGGGTCGGCGGCTCGCAGCTGCCCGCCGTGATCACGGTGGACCTGCGGGACAAGTCGGGGCGGCCGCGGGGGGCGATGACGGGCCGGCTTACGGCCGGCATCCGCTGGGCGCTCGACGCCGGCGGCCAGGTGATGCTGCTCTTGAACCGCCGCGGCTTCGCCACGCACGTGCAGTGCGGCGCCTGCGGACACACGGTCCGCTGCCCGCAGTGCGACCTCGCCCTCACGCTCCACCAGCCGGGCAGCCGTGGCATCTGCCATGGCTGTGGCCTCGTGAACCGTCTGCCGGCCGACTGCCCGGAGTGCCGTGCCCCCGGCCTCGTGCAGCGTGGCACGGGCACGCAGCGGCTCGAGGAGCAGGTCCGTCGGGCGTTTCCCGACGCGGCGGTGGCCCGGATGGACACCGACACGATGCGGGCCCGCGGCAGCCACGAGCGGACGCTCGACGCCTTTCGTGAGAAGCAGATCGACGTCCTCGTGGGCACGCAGATGATCGCCAAGGGGCTCGACTTCCCGAGCGTGATGCTGGTGGGCGTGGTGAATGCCGACGCGGCGCTCCATCTGGCCGACTTCCGCGCCGCGGAGCGGACATGCCAGCTCGTCACGCAGGTGGCGGGCCGCAGCGGCCGCGGTCCGCTCGGGGGCCGGGTCGTGGTGCAGACGAGCACTCCCGACCATCCGGCGATCCGCGCCGCCGCGGCGCACGACTACGAGGCCTTCGTGCGGAGCGAGCTGCCGGTCCGCGAGGCGTTGCTCTATCCGCCGTTCGGCCACGTGATCCGGTTCGTCGTCCGCGGCCTCGACGAGCAGGCGACGGCCGCGTGGGCCGGCGGGATCGCCGACCGGCTGCGGCAGGCCGCGGCGGGCGCCGCCCGCATCCGCGTCCTCGGGCCCGCCCCGGCCCCGATCGCGAGGCTCCGCGACCGCTTCCGGTGGCACGTGCAGGTGCACGGCCCCGACGGCCCGGCTCTCCGTGAGCTCGTCCGCCGCGCCACGGCCGATCTGAAGGTGCCGGACAACGTCGCCTGGATCGTCGACGTGGATCCCGTGGAAATGCTGTGACGTGGTGGCCCCCGTGGCCGGCGGCCCTACGACCGGCACCTTCAGATCGGCCGTGGCGCGGCGGACGAGCTCACGGAGAGCCGGGCCGTCGGGGCCGTGCACCTGCACG
>JBJTHX010000199.1:0-4728 GCA_046094745.1 Planctomycetia bacterium | reverse complement strand
CAACGCCAGCCCGTCGGCGTTCGCCGGCGGGCTGGCGTTGTGCGTGTGGGGCCGCGTGGCGCCCGCGGTGTTCGCCGCGCCGCCGGCGGCCGTGGTCGGCAGTCCCGCCGCCAGCGGTCCGGGGGCGGGCATGCCCTGCGTCTCGGCGAACCGGTCGAACGCCCCCGCGGACGGTCGGGCCGCGGGGGGCGGCCCGGGACGATCGGCCACGGTGCCCGCGGGGGCGGTGCCGACCCCGGTGGGCGGCGCGGGGCTTCCCGGGGACGTGTCGGGGAGACCCGCGATCGCCGCCAGCGACCGCCCCACGGCGAGAGCGTTGGCGGGCCGATGGGCGGGGTCCTTGGCGAGCAGGCGGGCGACGAGCTGGTCGAGTTCCGGCGGCACGTCCGGCACCCGCGTCGCGATCCGCGGCGGCTCCTCCCGCCGCTGCCGGTCGAGCACCTGTGTGACGTCGCCGCCATGGAACGGCGGGCGACCCGTGAGCATCGCGAACATCCCGCGCCCCAGGGCGTAGAGGTCGGCCCGGTGGTCCACGTGCCGGCCCGCGGCCTGCTCGGGGGCCATGAACTCCGCGGTGCCCACGACGGTGCCGGCGAGCGTCTGGCTCGCGTCGCCGAACAGCCGGGCGATGCCGAAGTCGGCGAGCTTCACGGTCGTGCCGTCGACCGGCTGGTCGAGCAGGAGCAGGTTGGCCGGCTTCAGGTCGCGGTGCACCACGCCGTGGTCGTGGGCGCTCTTGAGGGCGCGGACGACCTCGAGCGCGAGCGCCACCGTCTCCCGCCAGGTGAACACCCGGCCCGCCCGCAGTTCCTGGTCGAGGCTCTTGCCGGGGACGAGCTCCATGGCGAAGTAGGGGATGCCCTCCTCCTCGCCGAAAGCCAGCAGCTGCACGATCCCCGGATGCCGCAGGGCCTTGAGCGTCTCGATCTCGCCCGCGAACCGCCGCCGCAGGCCGGCGTCGTCGCCGAAGTGCGCGGCGAGCGTCTTCACCGCCACGAGGCGGCCGCCGGCCCCCTCCTCCGCCTCGTACACGGCCCCCATCCCGCCGCGGCCGAGCCGGGAACGGATCTTGTAAGGGCCCAATTGCGTCGGTTGCATGGGGTGCAGTGTAATCGATCCGCATGAGCCAGCCGCCCGCACCCACCGCCGAGACCGTGCTCCTGCCCCGGTCCGGCAACCAGGCGCTCGGGCTGGCCCGCTACGCCCGGGAGTTCCTCCGCACGCCGCGGCCGATCGGCCCGCGCACACTCGCCCTCCTCGAGCGGTTCCACCTCGACAGCGTCGGCTGCGGCGTCTCCGCGCTCGCCCTGGGTGCCAACGCCCCGACCGTGCTCCGCGCCGAGGCCCTCGCCGCGCCCCCGGCCGCGGGCTCGCGCGGGGGGATCTGCCTCGGCTCGTCGCGGCCGTGCGCGGTCGAGAAGGCCGTGGCTGCCAACGCGTCGGCCGTGCGCGAGTGGGACGCCAACGGCACGAACTTCGGCTACGACGCCGCCAAGGGCCGCACGGCCGGTGAGTTCGGCCACAACGACTTCTACCCCGTGGCCCTGGCGGCCGCCCGCGAGGCGGGCCTCGACGGCGCCGCGACGTTGCGGCTGATGCTCCTCGTCGACGAGATCCGCGGCCGCCTCGCGGAGGTGTTTCCGCTGCGGAAGTTCGCGATCGACCACGTGCACCACGGCACCGTCGCCAGCGCCGCCGCCTTCGCCGCGGCCCTCGGCGGCACGGACGAGCAGGTCGAATCGGCGATCGGGATGGCCGTGGCCCACTACGTGCCCTTCCGGGCGATCCGCGCGGGCCACCAACTCTCCGACTCCAAGGGAGCCTCGGCCGCCCTGGCCGCGGAGGCGGGCGTGATGTCGGCCCGGCGGGCGGTCGCCGGCTTCGTGGGCCCGCGGGACGTGTTCCGCAACCGGCTGGCGATCTACCGGCTCAACGTCCCCTGCCCCGCCGGCGAGAGCCCGTTCGACCTCGAACTCGGCGTCGCCGGTGATGCCTTCGCCATCCACTCGATGCACTTCAAGCTCGGCCTCTACGAACACCAGTCGGCCGGCGCGATCGAGTCGCTCGTCCACCTCTGCACGCGGCATCCGGCCCTGGCGGCCGACCTGGCAGGCATCCGCGGGATCCGCGTGGCGATCTACGAGCCGGCCTTCTCGATCATCGCCGATCCGGCCAAGCGGACGCCCACGACGAGGCAGTCGGCCGACCATTCGCTCCCCTACATCCTCGCCCGCACGCTCCTCAAGGCCCGGGCCGCCGCCGCCGCGGGTGGGCCGTGCGGCTGGGAGTCGCTGATGCTCCTGCCGGACGACTACGCCGCCGCCGCGATCGCGGATCCGGCGGTCACCGCCCTGATCGCGAAGATCGAGATCGTGCACGGCGGGCCCGACTACGACGCCCGCTATCCCGAGGGCATCCCCACGCGGGTCGAGATCGACCACGCCGCGCTCGGCCGGCTCGACGGCGGGCTCGTGCTCTTTCCGCAGGGCCACGCCCGGTCCGACGCCGCCCGCACCGCCGCGCTCCTCGATCTCAAGTTCGACCGGCTCGTGGCGGGCGCCGTCGACGATCCGGCGGCCCTCCGCGCGCGGATGCAGCTCGCCGGCCGCACGGCCGCCGAGATTGCCGACCTCTACGCCTTCCCGATCCGCGGATGCCTGCCAGCGTGAACGGCGTGATCGCGATCGACAAGCCGGCGGGTGTGTCGTCGCGGCGGGTGGTCGATGCCGTGGCCAAGGCCCTGGGCACGAAGGCGGTCGGCCACGCGGGCACGCTCGACCCGCTCGCGGAGGGCGTGGTGGTCGCCTGCGTCGGCGCGGCCACGAAGCTCGTCGATTTTCTGCACGCATTGCCGAAGCACTACCGGGCCACGTTCCTGCTCGGCCGCTCGAGCCCGTCCGACGACCTGGAGACGCCGGTCGCGGAGGAGCCTGCGGCGGT
The DNA here is from genome assembly GCA_046094745.1 of Planctomycetia bacterium. GTDB lineage: Bacteria > Planctomycetota > Planctomycetia > Pirellulales > UBA1268 > QWPN01. The sequence continues at coordinate 1,788 of JBJTHX010000199.1, read as the reverse complement.
GCGGCCGACGGCTGAGGCGGTCGCCGCCGCCCTGCCCGCCTTCCGCGGCCCGATCCTGCAGCGACCGTGCGACTATTCCGCCGTGCACGTCGCCGGCCAGCGGGCCTACCGGCTCGCGCGGAAGGGCCGGCCGCTCGACCTCGCGGTCAAGCCCGTGCGGATCGACCGCCTGGAGGTGACGGGCTACGAGTGGCCGCGGCTGGGCCTCGACATCGCCTGCTCGTCGGGCACGTTCGTGCGGGCGCTGGGCCGCGACCTGGCGGCGGCGCTTGGCACGCGGGCCGTGATGGAGTCGCTCGTCCGCGAGGCCGTGGGGCCGTTTGCCCGCGGGGCGGCTCTGCCGTTGGCGGCCGTCGGGCCGGAGTCGATCCGGGCTGCGCTGATGCCGGCCATCGCGGCCGTGCCGCATCTGCCCAGGCTCGCGCTCGACGCGGCGACGCTCGACCGCGCGGTCCGCGGCGGCCTCGTGGATCTCGGCGGCGATGCGGCCGACGCCGTGGCCGCCTGCGATGCGGCGGGCGAACTCGTCGGCATCCTCAAGCGGCATGAGTCTGGCCGCCACCGCCTGCGGCCCAACTTCCGCGGCGCGGGCTAAAGCCCGCGATGCAAAACCGGAGTCCCATCGCTTCCGCTCCGGTTGCGAGGCCACGAGCGTGGGTTGGCGTTCGGTCCGTGTTCGGCATGGCCGGCGGGCTCGCGGCTGCCGCTACGCGGCGCGGCGGCGTTCTTCCACTTGCAGCGATGCTGGAGTGCTACCGCCGACGGTTCGGCGTCGCGGACACCCCGCGAGGCATATCGACCGATGTTATCGCGAGTCCGCTGCTCCGCGCGGCTGAAGGGTTTCCGTCATTGGCAGCTGCGGCGGCAGCAACCTCGCTCCATGGATCACAGCGAGCACTCGAATGTCTTCATCGGCCACTTCGTAGATCACGCGCTAAGGCCCTTCTATGACCTCGCGGATAGCCGGATCCCGGTACTCGGGCACCGATTGACCTGACAGGGGGAAGGTGCCTATCTGTCGAGTGCGAGCCGTGATGCGATCCACCATTCGCGAGGCATACCGAGGAGAATCGCGAGCGATATGCTCGTGGATAACGACCAGGTGAGCGATGGCGGAGTTCGTTCAGCGAACGGTCATTCCGGCAACCCGAATCGACGTCTCACCTCTGCAAGATCGATCAATCGCCCTTCCGCCACATCCTTGCGACCGGCCTCAATCGCTTCGCGCACATAGACGCGATACATCACGTCTTCCCAAGTAGCGTCGCTCGGGAGGTCATCAACAAGCTCCATTACGGCAGCTTTAAGGCCCTTCGTTTCCGTATCGGGCATCATCCTCACTCCAAATTGGTGATCGTGGGTTCGCCGTAAATCCGTGGACGAATCAGATTATAGGCTGTGATTTCGACGAGCGGAGATCATCGCCTGCCCCGCCGCGAGCCCCGGGTGGCAACCCGGGGACTCCGGGTCGGAAGGCCATCCCGCCCGCCATGCAACCCGGGCCTCGCCGGCCTCAACGGCCGCCTGCCGCTACGCGGCCCGGCGGCGGCGGGCGATCGCCCAGCCCGCCAGGCCGATCCCGAACGCCGCGAGGGCGAGTGACCCCGGCTCGGGCACCACCACCGTGAACGTCGTCACCTGGCCGCCCGTGATCGGCGTGGTCCCGCCGTCGAACCCGGCCGATGCCACCGTCGTCACGCCCGCTTGCACCTCGAGGCCCATGGTCGACAGCAACGCGTAACTCTGGCCGTTGTGCGTGTACGCACCGCCCGCCTGCGGGTAATACCC
>JBJTHX010000198.1:0-6780 GCA_046094745.1 Planctomycetia bacterium | reverse complement strand
GGCTCTACCATGCGCGGGGCCGCGGGCTTCACCGGCTCGCTTGCGGAGGCGGGCTCCACCGTGCCGGGTGCCACCGGCTGCAGATCGGGGAGGTTCGGCTCGGCCGGCGCCACGGCCAACGGCTTGTCGACCTCCGACACGGGCGGCGCCGGTGGGACCGGGCGGGCGATCGCCTCGGCCGGGGGCGGAGCCACGGTGGGCTCGGCCGGGGGAACTGCCGGGACCGACGGCTGAACGGGCGCGGCGGGGATGGAATCGATCCTCGCGGCCGTGGCCGGAGTGTCTGCGTGCTGCTCGACCACGGCACCGAACGACTCGGTTGTCACTCCGCCGGAACAGCATTCCAGGGGAGCGCCGCAGGCAACTTCCTCGATCCACGGCCCCGGGTCGCACTGGACGACGGTCGTGCCACAGCAGGCGTCCGACCAGGTTGCCACGGGCACGTCGGCGACGACGACGGCCCAGCCACCACCGCAGCCTGGTGCGGGCGGACAGGCCGGCGCCGCATATCCGTATCCGTGCCGCGCGTGCCGGAGGTACCAACAGGCTCTCGCCGAGTCGACCGACAGCGAGCAGACGAGAAGGCCCACGAGCAGGCAGTGCAACGGCCGGCGCACAAATCACCTCCGGAGATGGAGTCCGGGGCGATCGACCGGACGAGCGTATGCTAAATCCCGAAACGGGGCCGGGCAAATCACCGCAGTGCGACCGTCACAACCGGTGCATCCGGCCGGCGGCAGCATGGCCCTACCAAAACGAACGGGGCCGTGGCGGCAAGCCGCCACGGCGCCATGACACGAACCAGCCGTCCCCCTGCGAACGGGGTAGGGCACTGCGAGACTGATGCGGATCAAGCCCGGCGGCCAAAGCCGCGGAGCGACAGGGGATCCGGATCAACGCAAAGGGTTTGGCACCTCCGACGGAATGCGGCAGCAGGTCGAGTTTCGATGCCTGTTCCTTCGACCGCCGCCCCCCGCCGCCTCCACGCGTCCGTTTCGACGGCCCTACGACCGGTACGTTCGGCGCCCGCGGGTCACGAACAGCCCATGCTGTTGCCACAGTTGTGGCAAAGGTAGCAGTTCCCGTTGCGGACCGTGATCGACCCGCAGTTGTCGCACGCCGGCGCGTCGATCTGGAACTTCGCGAACTGGCTCTGCCGATCCGCGGGGCTCGCGGCGGGGTCGACGGCCATCTTCAGCCCGGCCCGCTCGAGCACCGCCGCCGAGGCCTTGACGGCCGTCTTCGTCGCGGTCGCGTGCCCGTTGGTGCCGCTCGGATGCTTGCCCCGGCTGGCGGTCACCTCGCCGTTGCTCTTGGCCTTCCCTTGACCATCGGCCAGCCCGCGCGCCGTCGTGGCGGCGGGCTTGCGCTCTGTTTCAGCATCGTCCCCCGCGGCGGCCTCCTCGCCGCCGCCCGAGCCCGCCGGCCGGTTCGCCTCTCGATAGCCGGGGATGAACTCCGTGCCCATCCAACGGAAGATGTAGTCGACGAGGCTCTTGGCGACGGGGATGTCCGGATTTTTCGTGTAGCCCCAGGGTTCGAACCGGGTGTGCGAGAACTTCTTCACGTACACCTCCAACGGCACGCCGTACTGCAGGCTCATCGACACGGCCGTACCGAAGGCGTCCATCAGGCCGCCGATCGTGCTCCCCTCCTTGGCCATGGTGATGAACAATTCGCCCGGCCGCCCGTCGTCGTACAGGCCGACGGTGATGTAGCCCTCGTGGCCGCCGACGTTGAACTTGTGCGTGACGCTGCGTCGGGTGTCGGGCAGCCGCTCCCGGCGCGGCGCGGCGGCCACCTTGGCCGCCGCCTTGTCGGTCTCGGTGCCGGTGTTGAGGGGCTGGCTCTCCTTCGAGCCGTCGCGGTAGATCGCCAGGGCCTTCAGCCCCATCCGCCAGCCCTCCAGGTAGGCACCGGCGATATCGGCGGGTGTGGTCTCCCGCGGCATGTTGACGGTCTTGGAGATGGCGCCGGAGATGAACGGCTGCGCCGCGGCCATCATCTTCACGTGGGCCTGCCAGGCGATGCTCCGCTGGCCCAGCCGGGGCTTGAACGCGCAGTCGAAGACCGACAGGTGCTGGTCCTTGAGCCCGGGCGCCCCCTCGATCGTGTCGTTCTTATCGACGTACGCCAGGATCCCCTCGACCGCCGGCTCGTCGTAGCCGAGCGTCCGCAGCGCCAGCGGCACCGTCTGGTTGACGATCTTGAGCATCCCGCCGCCGGCGAGTTGCTTGTACTTCACCAGCGCGATGTCGGGCTCGATCCCGGTGGTGTCGCAGTCCATGAGGAACGAGATCGTGCCGGTCGGGGCGAGCACGGTGGCCTGGGCATTGCGGTAGCCATGCCGCCGACCGCCGCCGAGCACCTCGTCCCAGACCCGCCGGGCGGCATCGTGGAGATACTTCGGGCACGAAGGGTCGATCTTCTCGACGGCGTCGCGGTGCATCTGCATGACACCGAGCATCGGCTCGCGGTTGGCGGCGAAGCCCTCGAACGGGCCGACGGCTGCGGCGAGCTCGGCGCTCGTGCGGTTGGCCGTGCCGTGCAGGATCGCCGTCAGCGCCCCGCACAGGCCGCGACCGGCGTCGGAGTCGTAGGCCAGGCCATCGGCCATCAGCAGGCTGCCGAGGTTCGAGTAGCCCAGGCCGAGCGGCCGGTAGAGGTGGCTGTTGCGGGCGATACGCGGCGTCGGATAGCTGGCGTGGTCGACCAGGATCTCCTGCGCGATAAAGAAGATCCGGCAGGCCGTCGCAAACCTCTCGACGTCGAAGACGCCGTCCGGCCGGCGGAACTTCATCAGGTTCACGCTCGCCAGATTGCAGGCCGTGTCGTCGAGGAACATGTACTCGGAGCAGGGGTTCGAGGCGTTGATCCGGCCCGAGTTGGGGCAGGTGTGCCAGCGGTTGATCGTGGTGTCGTACTGCACACCCGGATCGCCGCACTGCCAGGCACACTCCGACATCCGCCCGAGCAGTTCGCGGGCCTTGTAGCTCGGGCCGGCCTTCGAGGGCTCGGTGACCCAGCGGGTGGTCCAGGTGTCGTCGCGATCGACGGCCTCCATGAAGTCGTCGGTGACCCGCACGGAGAGGTTGGCGTTCTGGAAGAGGATCGAGCTGTAGGCCTCGCCGTTGAAGTTGGAGTCGTAGCCCCCCTTCTCGATGAGAATCCGGGCCTTCTTCTCCTCCTTCGCCTTGCACTCGACGAACTCGAGAATGTCGGGGTGGGTGACCTTCAGCGACTGCATCTTGGCGGCCCGGCGGGTCTTGCCTCCGCTCTTCACCACCGCCGCCACCTGGTCGTAGACCCGCATGAAGGAGAGCGGGCCCGAGGGCTTGCCGCCACCGGCGAGCTTCTCCCGCTGGCTGCGAAGTGTGGACAGATCGGTGCCGGTGCCGGAGCCGAACTTGAAGAGCATGGCCTCGCTGCGGGCGAGGTCCATGATGTCTTCCATGTTGTCCTTCACGCTCTGGATGAAGCAGGCGCTGCCCTGCGGGTATTCGTAGGGGTTCTCCGGCACGACGACGTCCCGCCGGGCCTCGTCCCACCGCCAGTTGCAGGGCGCCCCCTTGACGCCGTACTGATTGAACAGGCCGACGTTGAACCAGACGGGCGAATTGAAGGCCCCGTGCTGGTGGACGCACAGCCATGCCAGGTCGCGGTAGAAGTTCTCGCCATCCTGCTTGGTCCGGAAGTAGCCGTCCCGGATGCCCCAATCGGCGATCGTGCGGGCGACGCGGTGCACGAGCTGCTTGACGGAGTGCTCCCGCTCCGGCGTGTGGATCTCGCCGTAGAAGTACTTGCTGACGACGACGTTCGTGGCCAACTGGCTCCAGGCGGCGGGAATCTCGCAGGCCGGCTGCTCGAAGAGCACCTTGCCGTCCTCGCCCTTGATGGCGGCCGTCCGCAGTTCCCATTCGGTCGTGTCGAACGGGCTCTCGACGTCGACTGGGCAGAAAGTGGGACGGATCTCGACCGCGGTCCGCTCCGCCGCGGAGTGGGCCGCGGCGCCGGGGGTCTGGGTGCCGGAAAGGGTCGCGGACGCGTCGCTGGATGCCATGTGCCGATGCTCCTTCTGAGCGGGATGAACTGTCGAGCCCCTCAAGTATACTTCCGTATAGTCTTCTTGCAAGCCATTATCGGCCGGGAAATGGCAGGATGTTGATTCCCCGACCGGCCGAAGGCGGCGGACAAACGCGAATGCCGAAAAGCAGCTCCATCTGCGTGCTATCGCAAGATATTGGGGCGGTCGTCCCGTTGACCACTTCCTATTGGCCGGGGCGTGAATGTAGCGAGGGGTCTCGGGCAGTCAAGCGGCTTTTTTTCCGGCGCCAAATCGGCGGGTAAAACGCAGCATCGGGCTGTCGCGAAGGACTCCGGCCACCTGTGGCCGCGTTAGTCCTCCGGGGGGGGAGTGCGGTGGCGGCTCGCCTTTGCCTGCTCGGCCCGCGACAATAGCCCCGGAATCGTTCCGGTCGGCGCGGGGCGGGACGCCGGGGCCGACCAGTTTTCCTTTCGCAGTCAGGAGCATCGACCCATGACACACGTTTCCGGCGTCCAGCGCCCGCTCGACGGTGTTCGCATCCTCACGCTCGTCGGCGAGGACTACGAGGATCTCGAACTCTGGTATCCGAAGTTGCGGCTCGAGGAAGCCGGCGGCCACGTGACGCTGGCCGGGTCCATGCAGGGCCGCACCTATGCCGGCAAGCATGGCTATCCATGCACCAGCGATGCCGCCATCGGCGACATGGAAGCGGCCGACTTCCACGGCATCGTCATCCCGGGTGGCTGGATGCCCGACAAGCTCCGGCGGGAGGAGAAGGTGCTCGACATGGTGCGCGAGTTCGCCGCGCATGGCAAACTGGTGGCCGCTATCTGTCACGGGGGCTGGATCCCGATTTCCGCCGGCGTCTACCGGGGCGTGCGGGTCACCGGCAGCCCCGGCATCAAGGACGACCTCATGAACGCTGGTGCGATCTGGGAGGACGCGCCGGTCGTGGTCGACAGGCACTTCGTCTCCAGCCGCAAGCCGGCCGACCTGCCCGCGTTCATGGCGGCGATCGTCGAGGTTTTAGCGGCGGCGGCGGTGGTGTAGTCTGCGGCATCATGGCCCGAAAAACCGCCCCCTGTGCCGACGCCGCAAGGGCCGCCATCCGGGGCGCCGGGCTGCGGTGCACGGCGGCCCGGCTGGCGGTGCTCGAGCACCTGGTCACGGCCCGCGGCCCGCGGACGCATGCCGAGGTCGCGACGGCGCTGGCCGACCGGGGCTTCGACCGAGCCACGATCTACCGCAACCTCACCGAACTCACCGAGGCCCGGCTCGTGTCGCGGATGGAGCTCGGCGACCACGTCTGGCGGTTCGAACTGCGCCGGCCCGGAGGGCAGGGGGGCCGTCCGGGCGAGCACCCGCACTTCGTCTGCGACACCTGCGGGACGGTGTCGTGCCTCGAGGGCGTCGAGGTGGCGATCACGCCGAAGCCCCGTGCGACCCGCGTCGGCGGCAGCCCCCAGGCTGGCGGCCGACGGATCGGCGCGGTGCGGGAAGTGCTGCTCAAGGGCCAGTGCCCGCAGTGCGAGTGAGCCGGCGCGGCAAGCGACGCAAGGTGGGCAAACCCGACCCATCGACGGCGAGCTGCGTACAGTTCCATAAGACCACGGAGGGCTCCATCATGGATCCACACTTCAACGAGTATCTGGCGGCGATCATCGGGATGCACGAGGTGTACGGCGAGCGTCCCGAGAACCATCCGACCGAGTTCCACGGCGACGAGCCGGCCATCGGGGCTGGAGTGCCGGCCGCGGCCCCGGCCGCTTGCTGAACCGCCGGTCGCTGCCAACTGCGGCTGCTATGCTGTGCGGCGCACGGATGGTGCACTTCAGGCAGCGGGCGCATGTCGGCGATCGGCCACCACATCCGAGCCCTCTTCACCCGGCGGTCGAGATCGTGTGGTGGGGCAGTGGTCCCCGTGGGGCGACGATCGGCGACCTGCTGGCGGTGCGGAACCTCTCGGCCGGCCTCGGCAAGCGGGGCCACGCCCACTCGATCATCTCCCACCCGCGGTTCGCCGCACCCGGTCACGTCGTCGCCGAAGACCTGGCCCGGCTGCGGGCCGGGATCGAGACGATCGTGTTCGCCTGCGGCCCGTTGGTTCGTACAGGCCGGCTGTCGTTCCTGCTGGGCCGCTATCCGCGGGCCCGAAAGTTCGCCGTCGGCGTCAGCGTGCTGCCCCACGAGGCCGCCCTCAACCGGCGGTTCTCGGGGTTCGTGGCCCGCGACGGGATGACGCCGGCGCACTTCGACCTCTCGATCGACGCCGTGGAGCCGCCGGCGCCGCCGCCGACGGGGCGGCCCGTCCGAGCCGGGCTTTGCTTCCGCGGACCGCAGAAGGAGTATCGCGGCCGCGACTGCCTGGCCGACCGGGCGGAGGCGCTGTTGACCGGCGCGGCCCGCCGCTGCGGGCTCGAGCCCGTCCCCTTCACGACCGTCCTCGGGGGCAACCGCGCGGCGGCCGAGGTGCAAGAGAGTTTCCGGTCGGTCGACGTCGTGCTCACGACCCGGCTCCACGGGTCGCTGTTGGCCCTGGCCGCCGGCAAGCCGGTGATCGCCATCGATCAGATCGCCGGCGGCGCCAAGCTCCTGCCCGTGCTCGCCCGCACCGGCTGGCGGCACGCGCTGCCGGTCGACGCCGCCGACGAGGAGCGGACCGCGGCGACCCTGCGGGGGTTTCTCGACGCCTGGCCCGCCGACGAGATCGTGGCGGCGCAGAACCGTGCCTGTGC
>JBJTHX010000197.1:0-5887 GCA_046094745.1 Planctomycetia bacterium | reverse complement strand
CGACGCGGCCGGTGAAGTACCAGTGGAGCACCATCGCCGGGATCGCCACGAGCAGCCCCATCGCCGTGGTCACGAGCGCCTCGCCGAAGCCGCGGGCGAGCAGGTCGGGTCGCCCCATCGCGCCGGCTCCGGCGACATCGTTGAACGAGCGGATGAGCCCGAAGACGGTGCCGAGCAGGCCCAGGAGCGGCCCGACGGTGGCGACGCCGTTGAACACCTGACGGTATCGACGCAGGTGGTTGAGCTCGCGTTCGCACGCGTCGATCGCGGCCTGCTCGATCTCGACGGCGGGCTTGCCCCAGCGTCGCACGGCCGCGGCGAACACGCGGGCCACCGGACTGCCGTTGGCGTCACACGCCTCGAGCGCCTCGCCGCGAGCGAGGTCCCGCGACTGGAGCCGTTCGACGAACCGCTTCGTGAACGGGGCCGGCACGACCCGCGACGTCCGCAGGCTGACGGCCCGTTCGATGCCGAAGACGGCCAGCGCGAACGAGCATCCGAACAGCGGGATCATGAGGATGCCGCCGCTGCGTGCCGTCGCGAGCAGGTTGTGCGTCGGGATGAGCGGCTCCACAGGCTGCGGAGCCCCCTCGGCCGACGCGGGCACGGCCGCGACCCTCACCGGCGCTCGGCCGTCCTCCGTGCCGCCCGTCCAGGCGCGGGGCGTCTGCGCCACCGCCATCGACATGAGGAGCGGCACCATCGCCGCGGCAGCGACGAGAAGACGCGCTCGCGGCCGCAGGCCACGCCGCCCTCGCCGCGCGGATATCGCAGCCCCGGCGCTCGCCCTCCCTGGCCGAATCATGTCTCACCGCGCTGGGTGCAGGCGCACCACTCCCTCGGTGCCGCCGACTCAGGCACTCTCGTCCCCCGAGCCGCCCGAGCCCCGCGAAGAACCCGCCGTCAGCGGCAACCGATACGACCCGCAGGCCCGGGACCTGTCCCTTCGGCCGCCGGGCCGCCGGGCCGAAGGCCCGCCGCGGCCCCCGACGATCCCCGCGCCCCCCGGGTGACCCCGCCACATGATCGGCCGCAGGGACGAAGGCCCGCTGCGGCCCAAACCGTCGCGGTGCGCCACGGCCGCCCGGACGGCGGCCGCGTCCGGCGGGGGCACCTTGGCTGCCCTCGCCGGACGTCAAGCTGCCGGGGCCATGGATGGCCCGGCAGCGCGATCAAAAGTTCGCATCACACCCCGTGTCGACGTCGCCCACCATGTGCAGGTGATCGTGGTCGATGTAAACGACCTCCTGGCAGTCGTCGTCCACGAGCGTGTGGGGCACCGGCCAGCCGATCCGCTTCACTTCCTGGAAGTAGACCGTGCACTTGTAGTGCGCGTGATGCAGCTGGGCCGGTCCCACGAGCGGATAGTGACGCGGGGGATCGACGTAGTCGGAGATCTTGCACTTCGCGATCCGCACGCGGTTGCGCTGGATCTCGTAGAGGAACGGCCAGTTGCCCTGCACGGGACGGGCCTTCTCGAGGGCCCGCATGACCTCGTCGTCACTCGGCTCGTCGAGTGCCTCGCACGGGCCACCCGGCAGGATCGGGCCGAGGACCGGTGCCCGCTCGTACCGCTCGTAGTTCCAGAACTTGTCCTCGCGGCTCTTCTGCAGGTAGACGGGCACCGGGATCGGAATCGCGAGCGGTCCGATGTTCGGACCCTGCGCCGTGAGCCAGAAGCAGCCGCCCTGGGACGCCATGCTGCCGGCGGCGAGCAGGGCCAGCGATAGGAACCGGATCCGCGACGACATCGGTGCACTCCTCGACAGGCGGTCACCGCATGGTCGACCGTGCCGGTTGTATCGACCGGAGGGCCGGCCGCACTTGCGGATTTTTCCGACCGCGTCGAGATGCGCGACTGGAGGGTTTCAGGGCGTCGATCGGCGACCCGCTCGGTCGGTCGAACGCGGTCCGTCAAGCAGTCCGCCCCGCGAGGTGGTCCTCACGGGGCGGCTCGTTGCTGGGTGTTCGCGTCGATCGCTCAGGTGGGCGGACCACCCGTCTGGCGGTCCCGGTCCCGGCAGGTTTCAGCGATGGTGGCTGTGCACGTGACGCTCGTCGAAGTCCACCCACCACCAGCCGTCGTCCCACTCGAGCGACACACGCCGCCATCCGAGCGGCACCTGCGGGTAGGGGTAGAAGGGTCCGATGTAAGGCCAGGCGGTCGGCGAATACTGCGTGGGGTACTGGAGGGCCGCGTAGTTGGGGTAGGCCGAATAGCTCGGCCACGCGTAGTTGGGCATGTTGGGCCCGTCCCCACGCATCGGCACCGGTGGCATGCCGACGCCCGTGCCGCCCATCGGCATTGGCCCGCCCGCATAGCCGCCGGGTGCGCCCGCATAGCCCTCACCACCGCCGGCATAGCCGCCGGCGGGAGGTCCCATCGGCCCAGCGGATCCCTCGACGGGCCCGCCTTCGATGATTCGCATCGTGCCGGGCACCATCTGGCCGTCGGCAACGGGTCCGTCGAACCCACCGGAACCGCCATACCCCGCCGGGGTCGGCAGCACGCCGCGGGCCATCCGCACACCGCCCCGCGCGTGGTTGGCGGGCGTGACCATTCCCCGCCCGCTCGTCGGAGGCTGGGCTGTGACGGCCGAGAGCGGCAGCGGCAGCCGACCGGGCGCGGCGGGCTTCGCTCGGGCGGAGCTGGACGGGGTGGTCGCCTGGACGAGCCTGACATCCGGCTGGCTCGATCCGGCTCCGGCTCGCTGGTCGGGGGCGGCCCGCCGCGCCGTCGGCGCCGCGGCCGCGACACCGGCGATCGACCGGCTCGATGCAGGCATGCCGAGCGCCGTCGCTCCGCCAGATCGGCCACCGGCATCGATCACCAGCCGATTCACCACGCGCTCGACGCCCGGGCTCGATTCGGCGATCCCGACCGCGGTCGCGAGCTGCTTGTCGTCGGCGACGCTGCCCTCGAGCCACACGGTGCCCGACTTCGCCTTCACGTTCACCCGATAGCCGGCGAGGACTCCCGAGTCACGCAGGCGTCCGGCGACGGATGCCGCCAGATCGTCGGCGCGTGCCGTGGTCGTCAGCAGGGTGGCCGCAGCGACGGCGGCCAGCAGGGTGCTTCTGGAAATCGACATGCATGGCTCCTTGCAGCGGCCTTCCGGCACGATCGGCAGCCATCGACCGACTCGGTCGACGTCTCAGCCCTTCATTCGGCTTCCGGTCCTGCCGAAGGGGAGTTTTTTTCCGATTCGACCGGCGGCCGCGGCCGGCCCGGCAAGGCGGGCACGCCGGGCGAACGGCGCGGTTCAGCCGCGCGGCGAGAGATCGACGACCGTGATCAGCGTCATCACGGCGAGCGTGACCGCGCAGGCGGCCGTGGTGTCGGGCCCGAACTGGATCGCGGCCCCGCACAGCCCGCCGATCACCGCCAGCGCCGCCAGGCACAGCCACTGCCCGTGCCGCTCGTGCCGCGTGCCCTCCGTGAGTCGGGCCAGGCCCGCGGCCGCGAGGCCGAGCAACTGCACGGCGCCAAAGGCGCACAGGACGGGGCTGCAGGCGACGGCGAATGGCAGCATGACCGAATCCTCCGGAGGCGGGCGGCACGGTAGCGACGCGGCCACCGCGCCGCAAACCCGGCCGCCCCGCCGCGCAGCCGCCCCAGCCTGCCCGGCCGCGTCACTTTCCGTCGATCAACGCCTCGAGCTTCTTCTCGAGGTTGGTGATCACAAGGTTCCGGTCGACCACCTTTCCGTCGGCATCGACCAGCAGCATCGTCGGCAGCGTGAGCACGCCGAGTTCCTCGGCGAGCCGGCCGTCGAGCCCCCGGTCCTCGTGCAACTGGGGCCAGGGCATCGGCTTGCCCTGCAGGTACTTCGCCAGGTCTGCCTTGTCCGTGTCGGGGGCGATGCCGACGACGGCGAACTTCTTCGGTCCGTACTGCGCGTACAGCTCGCGGATCTGCGCGATGTCGACCTTGCAGGGCTCGCACCAGGTCGCCCAGTAGTGCACGAGCACCGGCACGCCCTTGATCGCCTCGACCGCCACCTTCTTGCCGTCGAGCGTCGTGCCCGATAGGGCGAGCGGCTTGCCGACGCTCTCCAGGCGGCGGGCGGCGCCGCGGGCCTTCCGAGCCGGCGCCGAGTCGGGAAAGTTCTTGGCGATGGCCGCGTAGCGGTCGAGCGCCTCGCGTTCCCGGGCGGCGAACTCGTCGGCGATCGCGAGTTGCAGCATGGCCTCGGCGGCATCGGGCGCGGCGGGGTGCTTCTCCACGAAGCCGGCCAGTTCCCCGAGCCAGGCCGCCTGCACCTTCTCCACGTCGACACCGGGCTGCTGCATGGCGGCGGCGTAGCGGGCCTGGGCGAGCCGGAACTCGATGAAGGCCGAAAGCGTCTCGTCGGCCTTGGTGTCGGCCGCCAGTTTCTCCAACTGCGCGATCCCATCGGGCAGCGCGCCCTCCTGGATCAGTGCGCCGAGCGTCTCGGCCAACTGCCGCACCCAGAACGCCTTGTCGGCATCGGCCGCCGCGGCGAGCACATCCCCGAGCACCGCGGCCTGCTGGACGGCCAATGCCTGCCGCGCCGCCGGGGCGGCGGTCGACATCTTCGCCTCGATGTCCCGCAGCTTCGTGAGCAGCGGCTTGAGCCGCTCGTCGTCCTGCGGGCCGGAGCCCCCCGGCGTGCGGCTGCCGGGACGCGGCGTGAAGAAGCCGACCGCATCGGCCACCTCGCCGGCCGCGCCGGCCACCTGGGGCGCGTCGATCGGCCGCCAGCAGTCGCCGCAGCGGACGAGCGACCCGACGAACACCTGCCCGGTGCCCGCCTTGCCCTCCACCAGCGCCACCACGTTGTCGTACGCGGCGACGTCGCGGGCCACGCCGGGCGAGCCCGCGGGCAGCACGCCCGGCGGCTGCGGCGTGAGCATGCTCGTCCAGCGGGCATCGGCGCCGATCTGCTTCTGACCGGCCGCCACGGCGGCGAACGCCTTCGGCGCGGCCGCGACGCGGGCGAGGAGTTCGGCGAGCCGATCCCCCTCGAAGCCGGCCGCCTGGAGGTCGGCCTTGGTCGGGAGCAGCCGGGCGAAGGCGGCGGCATCACGATTCTTCAGGGCCTCGACGATCTCGGCGCTCGCCTCCTCGGCCGAAAGCATCTTCCAGGCGTCGAGCGAGCCGTTGCCGTCCTCGTCCACGCCCCAGCGACTGCCGGCCGCGCTCAGCCAGCGGGACTGATCCACCTTCGTGTCGTGATCGGCGTCGAGGTCGCGATAGACCTCCAGGCCGTCCTTGTAGTAGCTCCAGCGGTCGACGACGCGGTTGCCGTTGGTGTCGGCGAAGGCCCGCAGCACCTCGCCGGAGGGGCCGCGGACGACCCACGCGTTCACGCCGCCTTCCTTCTCCATGTCGATCGTGCAGTTCTTGGCCTCGGCGGCGGTGGGCCGGTCGTACTCGACGTTCTTCTGCGCGGGCACCAGGCCGAGGGCGTACTCGACCGTAGGCTGGGCGGCCCGGGCCGCGGGCGCGGCGACGCCGACGACCAGCAGCGCGGTCACGGCACCGGGGAGGCGGGAGGGGCGGGAAACGGCGGGGCACATCGACATGATCAGGCTCCTTACACGACCGGTCGGCGGAAGGCTTCAAACTATCCGGAACGCCGGCCGGCGCCAGCGCCGATTTCACACCGGCCGGCGACGGTGCCGCACCTCCGACCGCCGCAACCGAGCGGCGGTTGCATTTTCCGGACCGGGGTCGATATTTACACGGGTGGTGGCTGGATCGCGGCTGCGGCCCGAGCCACCGCGGACCGGCGCGCGTAGCTCAGTTGGTTAGAGCGCTACCCTGATAAGGTAGAGGTCCCAAGTTCGAATCTTGGCGCGCGCACTGCTTTCTGTTTTCCGGGGACGTAGCTCAATTGGGAGAGCACCGCCTTTGCAAGGC
>JBJTHX010000196.1:0-6273 GCA_046094745.1 Planctomycetia bacterium | reverse complement strand
CGTGGCCTCGGCCCCGTCGCCGAGCACGACGAGCACGTGGGAGGTGTCCACGGCCCCGCCGCCGAGCGCCGCGAGCACGTGCAAGGGCGCGGCGATCTTCACCCCGGCGGGCACGGAGAGGACGGCGCTCGCCCGATGGAAGGCTGCGTGCAGGGCCGCGAACCAGTCGCCCTGGGAATCGATCACCGAGAACCAGTGGGGCTCGAGGGCGGCGACAGGCCCTCGCGGCCCTCGATTCGCTCGCCCTGCCGGACCGCCGCAGCGAGAACTGGATGCGGACCGACCTGCGGATGTTCAAGCCCGCGGCCTGGTCGCTGAATCCCGCGACGGCCGCCGCGGACATGCCCGCGGGCCTGCTCGCCGCGGCGATCGCCGCCGGGGAGACGGCCGCGGACTGGTTTGCCGACGAGGCCAGCCAGCCCGTGGCGGCGACTCCGCTGGCCGGCCGGTTCGCCTCGCTCGACGGCCACGTCGTCCGCGACGAGCTCGACCCGGCCCTCGCGGCCCGGGGCGTGGCCTTCGGTTCGGCGGCCCGGGTGCTGGCCGAGCATCGCGCCGCCCTCGAGCCCCACTGGTTCTCGGTGATCGATTCCCAGGGCGACTGGTTCGCGGCCCTGCACACGGCCTTCCATCGGGCGAGCGCCGTCCTCTACGTGCCCGCCGGGGTGAAGATCGCCGCGCCCTTGCACGTGCTCGCGGCGCTCGGCGGCGGGGCCGTGGACACCTCCCACGTGCTCGTCGTGCTCGGCGACGGGGCCGAGGCCACGCTGCTGACGGAGACGGCCGGCGGCGGCGCAGCCGGCACGGCGGGCGGCTTCCACTGCGGCGGCACGGAGATCGTGGTCGGTCGCGGCGCCTTCCTGCGGATCGTCAACCTGCAGAACTGGAACACGGGCGTCTGGCACTTCGCCCGGCAGAAGGCCGTGGTCCACGAGAACGGCCGGCTCCAGTGGACGCTCGGCGCCCTCGGCAGCCGGCTCTCGCAGGTCGCCCAGGACGTGGCCCTCGCCGGCCGTGGCGCCGACGCCCAGGTCAACGGCGTGATGTTCACCGAGGGCCGCCAGCAGCTCGTCTACAACACGCTCCAGCACCACGAGGCGCCGGGCTGCAAGAGCGACCTGCTCTACAAGGGCGCCCTCCAGGACCGCAGCCGGCTCGTGTGGCGGGGCATGATCAAGGTCGACAAGGCTGCCCAGAAGACCGACGGCTACCAGCGGAACGACAACCTCATGCTCTCCAACGAGGCCCGGGCCGACTCGATCCCAGGCCTGGAGATCGAGGCCGACGACGTCCGTTGCACGCACGGCGCGACGAGCGGCCGGGTCGACGCCGAGCAGGTGTTCTACGCCCAGGCCCGCGGCCTCACCGCCGACGAGGCGGCGCGGCTGGTCGTGGCCGGCTTCTTCCAGCAGGTCTTCGACCGGATCACGATCCCGCCGGTCCGCGAGGCCCTGGCCCGGGCCGTCACGAGCCGGATTCGGCGGATTGCGTGAGCCGCGCGGCCCGGCGGCCGCGAGCCCGACACGAGAAGGCGAGGGTGCGATGCACGAGTTCCAGCGGGTGATCGACGTCGCCGACGTGCCCGACCCCGGCAAGACGCTCGTCGAGGTCGAGAACGAGATGGTCGCGCTGTTCCACGTCGAGGGCCGCTGGTACGCGATCGACGACGTCTGCACGCACGACGGTGGCCCGCTGGCCGACGGCGAACTGCGGGACCACAAGATCGCCTGCCCGCGGCACGGGGCGAAGTTCGACATCCGCACCGGCGCCGCCCTGACGATGCCGGCCGTGCGGCCCACCCGGGCCCACGACGTGAAGGTCGAGGACGGCGGCGTGTGGGTGCGGCTGCGGGACACCGCGGCGGCCGACGGCCCCGCGGCCCATGCGACCGCGGCGCCGGCGGCCCCTGCGGCCGGCGCGGCGCCGGTGGCGGCCGATGCTCCCACGGCGGCGGCTCCGGCAACCCCCGCCCCCGAGGCCGCGAGCCTCGCCTCGCTGCCGCTCTCCGAGGAGGTCGTCCGCGAGATGCTCAAGGAGGTCAAGGACCCCGAACTGTTCGTGAACGTCGTCGACCTCGGCCTGATCTACGGCGTCACGCTCTCCGACGCGGCCGACGCCCCCGGCAAGTCGCACGTGGCCATCGACATGACGATGACGAGCCCAGCCTGCCCGGCGGGGCCGCAGTTGATCGGCGACACGAAGCGGGTCGTCAGCGGGCGGCCGGACGTGGCGGCGGTGGAGGTGCGGATCGTGATGGATCCGCCCTGGACGCCCGACCGCATGACGGAGGCGGCCCGGGATCAGCTCGGGATTTTTTAGGCTCGCTTGGTAACGCGGGTCGGGGTTGCCCGTGCCCCGTCGCCGGACGTTCGCTGCGGCCCTCCAGGCCTTCGCTCTCTCGGAGGCGTCTGCGCTCCGCCATCCATGGCTCCGCTGGCCGCCTACGCCGGCTCTCAGGGCAACGGGCAACCCCTCCCTGATCCACTGAGTACATTGTCCGGAGATACATCCGCCTTACGGGCTCTCGTTCCGACCGCAGAGTCGGGCGTAGAGTCGCGCGTGGGCGTCGGCCATGGAGGTGGCGGAGTGGCGCGCGCGGGCGAGCGCGTGGCCGCGGCCGCCGAGGGCGGCGGCGCGGGCGGGATCGGTGAGCAGCTCGTCGATCGCGCGGGCGAGGTCGGCCGGGTCGCCCGGGCGGTGCAGCAGGCCGGCGGCTTCGGCGTCGTTTCCGTCGCCGAGCAACTCCGGAAACGCGCCGTGGGCCGGAGCGACGACCGGCACGCCCGCCGCCAACGCCTCGATGACGGGCAAACCCTTCGCCTCGGGATGGACCGTCGGCATCGCGAACACGTCGACCGACTGGAAGAGCGCGAGCTTGCCGGCATGGTCCACCTGGCCGAGCCACCGGTAGCGGTCGGCCACGCCGAGGCTCGTCGCCAGGCCCTCGCACTCGGCCACGTAGCCCCGCTCCGCGTCCACGGTCGCACCCGCCGCCCGCACCTCGACGTCGTGCCGCGCGGCAAGCGCGGGCAGCGCGCGGATCAACTGGTCGAGGCCCTTCTCAGCGCAGGCCCGCGCCAGGTAGCCCACCACGAGCCTTCCCTGTCGCTCCCGGCGCCGGGCCGCGAGGTCGGGGGCCGCCGCGGGGAACGCCGTGAGATCCACGCCATGCGGGATCACCTCCACGCGGTCCGGTTCCAGCCCGAGCCGCCCGCGCATGAACCCCGCGTAGCAGCCGTTGAGCGCCACGAACCGGTCGACGTCGGCGGCCCGCTCGCGCAGCAGGTTCCAGATCCGCCCGCGGTCCGGCTCCCGCATCCGGTCGATGAAGATGTCCTCGCCCGAGAGCGTGCACACGATGCGGGCGCCCGTCGCCCGGCGGATCGCCCGGGCCAGGCCGACGAGCAGGGCATTCGAGAGGTGGACGACGTCGGGCTTCACGTCCGTCGCCAGCCAGTCGGCGAGTTTCGCCACCTCCTTCCGCTGCCGGCCCGCCTCGCCCATCAGCGTGGAGACGGTCAGCGGCCCGAGGTCGGCCGGCCGGGTGCCGCCGGTGCGGCGCGAGAGCCACTCCAACAGCGGCCGCGCGTCGAGCGGGGCGTCGAGGAACCGCGGCGTGTGGCGGAACAGCGGCACGTGCTCCTGCAGCCACACGTTCACGCCCCCCATCACGATCCGCCGCTCGGCCACGTTCTCCTCGTCGGTCGTCGTGGGGACGTAGGCCGGCACGAGGATTGCGTCGGCCCCGCGGGCCCGCAGCGCCCGCACGAGCGCGTTGTCGTGGAGGCACGATCCGCAGATCCGCCCCCCCGCCCCGGCCGTGACGTGGACGATCCTCATGCCCCGGGCTCCGGGCTCGTCCGTCGCGCGGTCACTTGGTGCCCTCCAGGTGCAGCAGCACGAGCGCCAGGTCGGCGGGCGTGATCCCGCTCACGCGGCCCGCCTGGCCGAGCGTCCGCGGCTGGATCCGGGCGAGCTGCTCGCGGGCCTCGGCCCGGAGGTGCCGCACGCCGGCGTAGTCGAAGCCCGCGGGGATCGGCCGCTCGGCGTGCCGGCGGTGCCGCTCGATCCGCTCGCGGTCGAGGGCCACGTAGCCGGCGTAGCGGATGTCGTTCTCGATCTGCACCGCGGCCTCCCGCGACACGGCGGCGAGCGCCGGCAGCCGGGCCACGCAGTCGGCCCAGCCCACCTCGGGCCGCTTGAGCAGTTCGGCGAGCGGGACGCCCGCGACGCGGTGCGCCGCGAGCGCGGCGAGCGTGGCCTCGATCTCGGCCGTCTTCTCCGCGAGCCGCGCCACGCGGTGCGGCTCGGCCAGACCGACCGCGGCGGCCAGCGGCGTGAGCCGACGGTCGGCGTTGTCGTGCCGCAGCGCCAGCCGGTGCTCGGCCCGGCTCGTGAACATCCGGTAGGGCTCGTCGACGCCGCGGGTCACGAGATCGTCGATGAGCACGCCGACGTAGGAATCCTCGCGGCCGAGCACGAGCGGATCGCGGCCGGCCACGGCCAGCGCCGCGTTCGCCCCGGCCAGCAGGCCCTGGGCGGCCGCCTCCTCGTAGCCGGTCGTGCCGTTGATCTGGCCGGCGCAGAACAGCCCGGCGATCCGCTTGCTCTCCAGCGTGGCCGCCAGTTGCTCGGGCGGGCAGTAGTCGTACTCGACGGCGTAGCCGTAGCGCATGATCACGGCCCGCTCGAGCCCCGGCACCATCCGCACCATCGCGTCCTGCACGTCCCGCGGCAGGCTCGTGGAGATGCCGTTGACGTAGATCTCTCGGGTCCGGCGGCCCTCCGGCTCGAGGAACAGCTGGTGGCTCTCCTTGTCGGCGAAGCGGACGACCTTGTCCTCGATGCTCGGGCAGTACCGCGGCCCGCGGGACTCGATCTGCCCGGTGAACATCGGCGCCCGGTGGAGGTTGGCCCGGATGAGGTCGTGGATCTCCGGGCTCGTCCGCGTGATCCAGCAGACCATCTGCTCCTGAGGGATCGCCGCGGTGAGAAAGGAAAAGGGCTGCGGGTCGGCATCGCCGGGCTGGACGTCGAGCCGGGAGAAGTCGATCGAACTCGCCGAGAGGCGGCAGGGCGTGCCGGTCTTGAAGCGGTCGGTGGCGATGCCGGCCCGCTCGAGCGCCCGGCTCACGCCGGAGGTCGTGCCCTCGCCGGCCCGGCCGCCGGCGGTGCGGGCCTCGCCGGTGTGCATCACCGCCTGCAGGAACGTGCCCGTGGTGAGCAACACGGCCGCGGCACGGTATTCCGCGTCGCCGCGGACACGGACGCCGGTGATCCGCCAGGTGGCCGCGCCAGCCGCCGCGTCCGCGCGCGGCTCGAGCACGAGATCCTCGACCGTCTCCTGGCGGAGATCGAGGTTCGCGGTCTCCTCGACGAGGCGCTTGACCTCCATCTGGTAGAGCTTCTTGTCGGCCTGGGCCCGGGGCCCGTGCATGGCCGGCCCCTTGGAGCGGTTGAGGACGCGGAACTGGATGCCCGTCGCGTCGATCGCCCGGCCCATCACGCCCCCGAGCGCGTCGACCTCGCGCACCAACTGCGCCTTGCCCACGCCGCCGATCGCGGGGTTGCAGCTCATCTGGCCGACGGTGTCGCAGTTGGTGGTGAGCAGGGCCGTGCGGGCTCCGAGCCGGGCCGCCGCGCAGGCCGCCTCCACCCCGGCATGGCCGGCCCCGACCACGATCACGTCATAGGAATAGGTGGAGACCATCGCCGACCCGGCACACCCTGCGGCCTGGGCGGGCTGGCCGCCGCCCGCACGGCCTGCCCGATTGAATCATCCACCCCTGCCGCCGCAAAGCGAACGTCGTGGCCCGGCGTCATGCCGCCGCCGGGGACGGCCGAAGAACCCTGGGGCGGGATATACCCCCACTACGGGTGGATGGCGTATCTGGCGGCGGGGGGTTCGGTCGTTCACGGTCCAACAAGGAGTCGAGGCATGATAGCGGCATTGGGGCATCGGGCGGCAGGGATTCGGACGGCGTGGCTGCTGGCGGCGGCCGCGCTCGTCGTCGAGACGGCGTCGTGCGCGACGGCGGTTCGGGCCCAGGAGCCCGCGGTGCTTCCGCCGATGCCGCAAGTTTGACCTGCCCCCCAGTGCGGTACCAGTCTTTAAGTTAGGGATTCACCCTCTTGACGCCGCCCCCAACTTGGTACCAGCCGAGTTGTTAGCCATGCAGGGCCGGTAGATGGGCATGCCCATCTACCGGCCGCGCGAACTCCGACGGTGTCCGGTTGCCCAGAGCGCCATGCGGACGGACGCGATTGTAGTCC
>JBJTHX010000195.1:0-7237 GCA_046094745.1 Planctomycetia bacterium | reverse complement strand
ATGGCCCGGGTGGGGGAGGAGTTTCCGCTCGAGTGCCCAGCGTGTGGCGGCGACATCCGGCTGATTGCGTTCATCACGGAAGCAGGGCCGATCCGGAAGATCCTCACACATCTCGGCGAGCCGCTCGAGCCGCCGGCCGTCTCACCGGCCCGGGGACCGCCCACCGACTGGGGCGAGCTCGTGCAGATTCATGACGATCGCGACGTCTTTCAAGCCGCGGCAGAAGACCTGCCCGCGCTCGAGATTCACAGCCTCTGAGCCGTGCCGGGCGCGAGGTCAAACCACAGCCCAGGACGGGCGACCCGGGAGACGGTCTGCGCCGAGGCGAGAAACTCGCCACCCCAGGGGGACGAAAGCCGTTCCGGGAGCAGCTGATGAGGCATCGGAAAACGCGGCACCAGCCTCACCCGCCGCCAATCGGCCCGGAAATGCCTATGGACATGGTTGCGGAAGTGCCATTGACCGGACTATCCTTCTCCCGGACGGCACAGCCGGCATCGGTCCTCGTCCCGATCCGCGGGTGCCGCCGGCGGTTCGTCAGGCGGCGCGGCGGTGGGCGACCTCGGGGAACGCCTCGCTGAAGGCGTGGCCGGTGGTCGAGCGGACGCGGATCGCCGTCAGGAGGCGGCGGCGGACAGTGCGGAACGGCACCGCGACGCAGCGGTGGATGCGAATCCACCACGGCCGCAGCCGGTCCACGTCGGCCATCGAGAGGCCGATCTGGTCGGGACGGTGCCTCACCCGGTGCTTCAGCAGGTGATACGAGTCGCACCGCTGCAGCAGCCGGAGGACGCCGCCGAACAGCAGCCGCGCGATCCGGCTTCCGGGCGGCAGGCCGAACGAGATCTGGTAGTCGATGAGGCAGGGGCGGCCCTCCTCGTCGACGAGGAGGTTTTCCCGCTTGTGGAGGTCGACGTGGGCCACGCCGCGGCGGTGCACCGCGCCGAGGATCGCCTCCAGCATGGGGAAGAACCGGTCGTCGACCCGCTCGTCGACGGCGAGGGCGTGGCCCGCGATCCACTCGTGGGCCACGGCGGACGCGACCGGCCAACCGTCCACGCGGACCGTGCCGAGCGACTCCGGGATGCCCTGGATGCCCGCGAGCCGCTCCATGAACCACCGCTCGCGGGCCGCGAGCATCCGGCCGAGCGAGGCCATCGGCAGGAGCAGGATCGGCTGCGTGCGGTTGAACTTGCACTTCGCCGTGCGGGTGGCCGAGCGGTAGACGGCCGAGGCCGCCCAGGAGTCGTGCTTGAGCGTCTCGACATGGTGGAACGTCTCGCCGTCGAGATCGATCACTGCCGGCGGCTCCGCGCGGCCGAGGGCCCGGAGCACGGCGGGACGCGGCCGCGGGCGGTGCTCCGCCCCCGTTTCGGCCAGCGAGATCGTGCCCACGCTCATGGTCGCCCCTCCGCTCGGTAGGCGGACGGCGCGATCGTGCGACCGCCTCCGCCCGGGGAGGTTCATCGACGCGGGCGCGTGAGAAAACCTTGCGGCCCCGCGGGCCGGAGACAAGGTCGGGCCGCGTCACCCAGATTCCCGTGCCGCCGGGGGCGGCCCAGGGTCCGCCGGCCGCCGGGGTTGCCGCGGCGGAGACAGGCCCGACGCCCGCGGACGCCGGCCGCCAGGCCGTCGAGCAGCCGCACGCTCTCCTCCCAGCCCAGGCAGCCGTCGGTGATCGACTGGCCGTAGACGAGCGGACAGTCCGCCGTGAGATCCTGCCGGCCGCCCACGAGGTGGCTCTCGACCATCATGCCGACGATCCGCCGCTCGCCCGCCGCGACCTGGGCCGCGACCGCGTCGGCCACCGCGGTCTGCCGCTCCGGCTGCTTGGACGAGTTGCCGTGCGACGCGTCGATCATGAGCCGCTCCGGCAGGCCGTGCCGGGCCAGTTCCGCGCACGCGGCGGCGACGCTGGCGGCGTCGTAGTTCGGCCGCTGGCCGCCGCGGAGGATGATGTGGCAGTCGTCGTTGCCCTTCGTGGAGACGATCGCCGTGTGCCCGCCCTTGGTGACGGAGAGGAAGTGGTGCGGCTGCCGGGCCGCCTGGATCGCCTCGGCGGCGATCCGCACGTTGCCGTCGGTGCCGTTCTTGAAGCCCACCGGGCAGGAGAGCCCCGAGGCGAGCTCGCGGTGCACCTGGCTCTCGGTGGTGCGGGCGCCGATGGCCCCCCAGGAGACCAGGTCGGCGATGTACTGCGGCATGATCATGTCGAGGAACTCGCAGCCGGCCGGCAGGCCCAGGGCGTTGATCCCGGCGAGCAGTTCGCGGGCCACCCGCAGCCCGTGGTTGATGCGGAACGTGCCGGTGAGGTCGGGGTCGTTGATCAGCCCCTTCCAGCCGACCGTCGTCCGCGGCTTCTCGAAGTAGACCCGCATCACGATCTCGAGGTCGGCCAGGAGCCGCGCGCGTTCCGCCCGGAGCCGGCGGGCGTAGTCGAGGGCCGCGGCCGGGTCGTGGATCGAGCAGGGGCCGATGACGACGAGCAGCCGATCGTCGGCGCCCGCGAGGATCGCATGGGCGGCCGCCCGGCTCGCGGAGACCAGTTCACCCACCGGGGGCGTGCAGGGAAACTCGCGGATCAGGTGGGACGGCGGGACGAGTTCCTTGATCTCGGCGATCCGCAGGTCGTCGGTGCTGGCGGACATTGGGGGGCGGCGGGCGGTGGGCGGTGGAGCGGACTGGATGCAGCCGATTGTAGCGGCCGCCCGCCGTGCCGCCGCCGAATCACGTCGCCAGGCTGCGGGCCGCCAGCGGGGCCAGGCCGCCTGCCGGACGTGCCTGCTGCCAGGTCTCACCGAGCTTCGAGAGGGCCGCCCGCATCCGGCTCTTGACCGTGCCGACCGGGATCCCGATCCGCCGGGCCGCCTCGCGGTACTTCAGGCCGTGCTGGTAGACCAGTTCCACGACGGCCCGCTGAGGGGCGGTGAGCCCGTCGATCGCCGACCGGACCCGCTGCCGGTCCTCTTCCGCCACGGCGCAATCGTCGCCGGTGGATTCCCGGGCCGCGAGGGCCGTGACGAACGCCTCACCGTCCTCGGCACCGTGCCGCCGATCGAGTTCGACCATCCGGTGTCGCCGGTTCCGCCGCTGGGCGTCGATCGCCTGGTGGGTGGCGATGGCGTAGAGCCAGGGGCGGAAGGACCGGCCTTCCTCGAAGGAGTCCTTCTTGAGATGGACCTGGAGGAACGTGGCCTGGAAGACGTCCTCGGCCATCTGCGCGCTGTGCAGGTAGCGGCGCAGGTAGCCGAAGAGGTGCCGCTCGTAGCGGTGCACGAGCGTCTCGAACGCCGTCTGGTCGCCGGTGAGCCGGCAGCGACGCAGCAGTTCCTCGTCGGTGGCTTCCTGGGGGCGGGCGGCGGCGATCATGGTCGTGTCTCCTGGAGCGTTTCCCTGACGACCGCGGCCGCGAGTCCATCGCGACCGTCGGCGACCGGTCGTCTAACACTGAGGGCATCCGGCGTGCCAATTTCGGAAAAAGCGACAGAGGCGATAAAATCCCGTGCGAAACCCGATTTGACGGTGGCAAGCCCGGGCAAAATGCCACTCCCAAGTGGAGCAATTTGCGGCGCGCGGCTGGCAAAAAGCGGCAATTGGCCGGACGGCAGCGGCGTTGGCCTACACTCTCCGGCCCGATGGCCCCTCCCGCCGCCGAGCATCCCGAGTTCCTCTCCCGGCAGCTGATCACCTGCTTGGGCAACAAGCGGGCCCTGCTGCCGCAGATCGCCGCGGCCGTGCGCGACGTGAGGCAGAAACTGGGGGGCCGCCGGCTGAAGTGCCTCGACGCCTTCAGCGGATCGGGCGTGGTCTCCCGGCTGCTCGCGGGGCACGCCGAGGAACTCGTGGCCAACGACCTGGAGGACTACGCGGCCGTCGTGGGCCGGTGCTTCCTCGCCGACCGCCGCGACGTCGACGAGCCGGCCCTAGCCGCCTGCATCGCCGCCATGAACGAGCGGGTCGAGCGGGCGGAGTTCCCGCCCGGCTTCATCGAGGCGCTGTACGCCCCCCGCGACGAGGCCCGAATCACCCGCCGCGACCGCGTCTTCTACACGCGGCGGAACGCCCGGCGGATCGACCGTTACCGGATGATGATCGCGGAGGCGCCGGCGGCCTGGCGGGACCTCCTCTTGGGGCCGCTGTTGAGCGCGGCCTCGATCCACGCGAACACCGCGGGCGTCTTCAAGGGGTTCTACAAGGACCGCCGCACCGGGATCGGGCGGTTCGGCGGCACGGGATCCGATGCGCTCGAGCGGATTCGCGGGCCGATCGTGCTCGCGCCGCCCGTGCTCGGCGACCATGGGTGCCGGTGCACGGTGCGGCAGGGCGACGCGAACGACGCGGTGCGGGCCGTCCGCGGCCTCGATCTGGCCTACCTCGACCCACCCTACAACCAGCACCCCTACGGCTCGAACTACTTCATGCTCAACCTGATCGTGAACTATCGCCGGCCGGAGCGGGTGAGCCGCGTCTCGGGGATCCCGGCCGACTGGCGCCGGTCGGGCTACAACGTGCGGGCCCGGTCCGCGGAACTGCTCGCCGACCTCGTGCGGCACTGCGACGCCGCCTTCCTGCTGGTCTCCTTCAACGACGAGGGCTTCGTGCCGGCGGCGGAGATTCGGCGGATCCTGGCCCGGGAGGGGAAGGTCTCGGTCGCGGAGGTGCCCTATGCCGTGTTCCGCGGCAGTCGCAACCTGCGGGCCCGCCCGCTCCAGGTCACGGAGCGGCTGTTTCTCGTCGAACGATGACGGGGCGGCGCGGGGCCCCGGTAGCCCGAACCGCGAGCCGAGGGCGATGCCGGCTCACCCCGTGGCGGCCGGGAGTTTGGCGGCGAGCCAGCCCTTGTAGCCGCCGACGAGGTCGTAAACGTCGGGCCGGCCAAATTGCTGGAGCAGGCTCGCGGCGATCGCCGAGCGGTAGCCGCCCTCGCAATGGACCACGACCGGCCGGCCGGCGGGAATCTCGTCGCGGCGGTCCGCGAGGTGCGGCAGCGGGATGTTGAGGCTGCCGGCGACGTGGCCGCCGGCATGCTCGGCCGCCGACCGCACGTCGACGACGATGGGCGTGCCGGCCAGGTCGGTGCGGGTGCCGGCCAGCCACTCGGCCAGGTCCGGGGCGGTCACCCGCGGCGTCCGCTCGACGAGATCGTCGCGGGCGGCGAGCGCGTGCATGCCGCCGGCCAGGTAGCCGGCCACGTTGTCGAGGCCGATCCGCCCCAGTCGCATCACGGCCTCCTCCTCGCCGCCGTCGCCGGCGATCACCACGATCGGCCGATCGGTCGCGAGCAGCGATCCCGCCCAGGTGGCGTACTTGCCGCTCAAGGCGACGTTCAGCGCGCCCCGGAGATGCCCCCCTTCGAAGTCGATGCCGTCGCGCACGTCGAGGATCTGCACGCCCGACCACTGCATGGCCAGCACGTCGTCGAGGGGCAGGGCCCGGAGCGTGCCCCGCATGGAGGCGTCCAGCGCAGGCCGCTCCCGGCGGTTGAGGATCGCGTCGTGGACGAAGTAATCGGGGGCCTCCGGCTGGTCGGCCGTCACGATCTTCTTGAACTCCTCGCGGCTCATCGGCTGGAGGGCGTAGTTGAACCGCTTCTGCTCGCCGATCGTCGAGACGGTCTCCTGGGAGAGGCTCTTGCCGCACATGCTGCCGGCGCCGTGGGCCGGGTAGACGAGCGTGGCGTCGGGAAGCTTCACGAGTTTGTGCGTGACGCTGTCGTAGAGCATGTCGGCCAGCTCGTCGGCCGTGACGCCGATGCTCGCGAGGAGATCCGGCCGGCCCACGTCGCCGATGAACAGCGTGTCGCCCGTGAGGACGGCCAGCGGCGCGGTGCGGCTGGCGGCCAGGTCGTAGACCAGGATCGAGATGCCCTCGGGCGTGTGGCCGGGCGTCTCCAGCACCTCCAGCCGCACGTCGCCGAACTCGACCGCGTCGCCGTCGCCCATGCGGACGCAGGCAAACTCCGCGTCGGCCCGGCGGCCGAGGTGGATCGTCGCCCCGACGCGGTCCCGCAGCTCGATGTGGCCGGCGACGAAGTCGGCGTGGAAGTGGGTGAGGAACACGTGCCGGATCGTGAAGCCGCCGGCCGCGGCGTCCGCGAGGTAGTGATCGACGTCCCGCTGCGGGTCGACGACCGCGGCCGTCTTCGTCTTCTCGTCGGCGATCAGGTAGGAGGCGTGCGACAGGCAGCCGAGGTAGTACTGCTGGATCTTCACGGGTGCGGTCTCCGCTGAACCGGGCGCGGCGGGATGGGCCGCGACGCGGCGCTAGCGGCCGGTCGCCGTCGGGAAGCCGGCCTTCGCGAGCTGCGGGTAGCCGGGCTTCAGCGGGCGGACGTCGTAGCCGAGGGGCCCGAGGATCGCGGCCGCCTCGAGGCAGCGGCCACCGGCGAGGCAGTGGCAGTAGATGATTTGATCCTTGGGGACGATCTTGGCGACATCCTCGGGCTTCATGCCCTGCTCGAGGCGGCTCAAGGGCAGGAGCGTCGCGCCCGCGACGTGCCCTTCCGCCCACTCCTCGGGCTCGCGGACGTCGACGAGCACGGCCTTCTTCTCGGCCATCGCCTGCTTCACCGAGTCGAGCGAATCCTTGGTGTGCTCGGCGCGGGCCGTGCCCGCGATGCCGCCGAGCACGACCGCCAGGAGGATGGCCCGCGAACAGGCCGCTCCCGTGCGGCAGGCCTGGTTCCACGGCATCCGGGCGAGCAGCATCGCCATGCCGCAGGTGTCCGTGACCCCGGCGAACACGAGGCCGCAGCCGACGAATCCGGCCAGGCCGGCGCCGATCCGCCGCCAGGTCTCGTCCGGCCCGCAGGCGGCCAGGGCGGCGCCGATGGCCACGAGCGCGCCGGCGGCGATCCGCACCTGACGCTCGAGCGACATCGCCTTCCGGCCGCGAACGACGGGGATGCCCGCCGCCTCGCAGGCCGCCG
The DNA here is from genome assembly GCA_046094745.1 of Planctomycetia bacterium. Classification (GTDB taxonomy): domain Bacteria; phylum Planctomycetota; class Planctomycetia; order Pirellulales; family UBA1268; genus QWPN01. Next base: position 309 of record JBJTHX010000195.1, on the reverse strand, counting down.
TGCCCCCCTCGACGCTGACCACGTTCTAGAGGCCCACCGCCATGAGTTTCTCGCAGGCCTTCTGGCTGCGGCCGCCGGACTTGCAGACGAAGTAGACGGGGCCGGCCTCCGCCGCCGCGGCGAGAAGGTCACGCTCATCGACGGCCGCACGCCGGCCGAGTTCGGCGAGGTGCACGTGGACTTCGCCCACAACATCCCGCTCGACCGCCTCGGGCCGCAGGATGTCGCCGCGGCGGCGGAGGCCGGCCCCGTCTACGTCGTCTGCAAGTCCGGCGGCCGCAGCCAGAAGGCCTGCGAGAAACTCATGGC
>JBJTHX010000194.1:0-2704 GCA_046094745.1 Planctomycetia bacterium | reverse complement strand
TCCTCGACGAGGAGTCGGACGAACTCGTTCACGAGGCGCCTGGCTTCCGCGTCGGGCGTCGGCACCCAGGGCACCGCAGTGCAGGTGAGTCGCTGCTGCACCGCCTTCAGCAGGCTCTGGAAGTCCCAGACCGCGAACACGTGGTGCTCCATGAACCGTCGCATCCGCTCCGGACTGTCCACGAGTTTGTAGACGGGATGGCGGACGAGTCGCTCGCGGACGTCACCGAGGTCGATTCCAGGGCGGGCGGAGTTCGTGGCTGGGATGGCTGTGGCGGTCATGCATCAGTTGTATGCCCGCCAGCTGCCTCGGGGGAGGGCCCGTAGGGCGGCACCCACGAAAGCCCCCCGCTGAAGCCGGGGAAACTCTGCGTAGCCGGCCTGCGAGGCAGGCTACTTGTAGTCAGCCTCGTTGAGGGCGGGCAGCGTGGCCACGGCGGCAGACGCCACCTCGGAGTTCGACGTCAGCAACTGCGCGTAGACGTTGCCGCTGATCGTGTTGCGGAGGAAGCCCGTGTGGCCGTCGCAAAACACGACGCTCGCGCCGCCGGAGTGCGGGCTGCTGGGGTAGCGGAACTGGCCGCTGGCCACGCTCGTCGGCGCGTTGATCACCCGGGCCAGGCCCGGCGCCCCCACGTGCACGACCCCCGGATGCCCGATCGCCGTGGTGACATAGGGCGTGGCCTGGGGGGCGGCCCAGTCCGCGAGCGTCCCGACCGTGATGCCGCACCGCTCGGTGAGGAGCACCGTGCTGCTCGTGCCGTCGCCGCGGCCGACGAAGTCGAAGCCGATCTTGGCAACCGTGGTGTCGAGCATCACTCCGTCTCCCTTCACGCTCGTGCCGCTCCCGCAGTTGCCGGCGTAGGCGAGCGGCGCCGCCTCGGCCTTGCCCGGCACCCGCGAGGCGCAGACGAGCAAAGAGAGCGTGGAGGGAGCCGCCGTTCCCGACTCGAACGACCGGTACAGGTCGCGGCGTTCCATGAAGGGCAGCAGCGGGACCGGCCAGGCGTAGGTGGCGCCGCCGGTGCCGCTGACGGATGCGTTCCGCCAGCCGGGAATGAAGTTCTGCCGCCCCTCGAAGGCGACCACGCCCTTGCCGAGTTGGAGCAGGTTGTTGGTGCAGGCCCCGCGGCGACCCTGTTCACGGGCCATCTGCACCGCCGGCAGCAGCAGTCCGATGATGATTCCGATGATCGCCAGCACGACGAGGAGTTCGACGAGCGTGAAGGCCCTATGTGAGACAGATGTACGCACGACCCCTCCTTCCCGAACGGCTGACGGCGCCTACCTGTAGTCGCCCTCCGAAAGGACGGTGGTGCGATTGACCCAAGATTCACCAGGCGAGCCCCTCGCGGCTGCATTGTCCCAATTCAGTAGATTGGCATACACGCCGGTCGGCAACGAGTCCTTGAGAAACTCGGTGTGCCCGTCACAGAACGCCGCCACCGCCCCGCCGGGATGGTTCGACGACGGCTGGCTCCAGAAGCCGGGCGAACTGTTCACCGATGAGTTGAACACCTTGCTCGGCAACGTGTTGCCAACGATCCCGAACGCCGGGACCGCGTTCCAGGCATTCGCAAAACTAAACGACCCCACGGAGGTGGACGGCGCATTCCAGTTGGCCTGTGCCAGCGGCGCCGAGGAAGTTCCAGACCCGCACCGTTCCGACAGGAGCAGCGTCATCGAAGTGCCGTCACCGGCCGAGACGTCGTCCATGCTGCACCGAGCTCGAGTTGCACAGTTGGTCGTGGTACCCGTGATCGTGGTATCAAGCATTACGCCATCGCGTATGCGGAGGTTGGTCGACACGGTCATATTGCACGCGCTGCCGGCGTTGCCGGCGTATGCAAGCAATGCTCCGGTCTGCGAATCGGGCGGACTCGACGGGCAAACGAATGTCGCCACATACGTGCTCGGCACCGTCCCGCTGCCGATAGCTTTCCAGATATCGTTCCGCTCCATGAACGGTAGCACCATGACAGGCCACGAGTAGAACGACGTTCCACCGGCCGTCAGCCGCACCGAGTTTCGCCAGCCGGGAATGAAACCGTTGTCCGTGTCGAACCGGATCGCGGCGAATGCCATCTGATACTGATTGTTTTGGCAGACCGTGCGGCGGCCACCCTCACGGGCCGCCTGGACGGCCGGCAGCAGCAGCCCCATGAGCACGGCGATGATCGTGATCACGACGAGCAACTCGACGAGCGTGAAGCCTCGACGGTACAGACGGCCGGCGGGCTGGTGGCAGTGGCCCGAGTACATGGTGGTTTCTCCCTTCATTGCGTCGAATCATCCTCAGTGTATCAGCCGTTGGCTTACCGTTTCACGAATGCGTGCCGGATCGTGAATTGCCGAACCTGCTTGCTCGTCGCCTCGTAGCAGCGAATCCGCACCTCGATGCCCCACAGGGGCACGGTATAGGGGGGCGACGTGGTGGTGTAGGCCGAGGGATCATTGAATCCACTTGGATTGACCGCCGCATTCGCAAACGCATAGTGGGTGCTCCACGTGTCGTACGTGGGCGTGGTCTGCAGGCCGGAAAGGGTACTGGGAAACTGCGACAGGGATGTCCCGCTCGTGACGACGGGCGTCGCACTGCCAAGATCGACGTAGTCGCCGCGGGTGCTCCCATCGACGGCCTGCGGGTCGAAGGCCCGCACGTCGAAGGAGATGACATTCGTGAGAATCACGTCGTCGCCCTCCTG
>JBJTHX010000193.1:0-8107 GCA_046094745.1 Planctomycetia bacterium | reverse complement strand
GGCCGCGACGGGTCGTCGTTCGCGAGCTGGCGCAGCAGGACGGGGGGCTTCACGGGGGTCCTGGGAACCTCGTGGGGCTGGGGCGGGGGCGATCGGGGGCTACCGCGGGCGGCCGCGGCCGCCGGGCACGGTGTTCCACTCACCGGAGCCCGGCACGAAGGGATACTTTTCCTTGAGCGCGCGGGGCAGCCGCACACCCAGACCGGGCGCCTGCGGCGGCAGCACGCGGCCGTCGGCGAAGCGGTAGCCGTCGGCGTAGACCTCCGTGTGCAACGGGCCGGCCAGCGGCGGCAGTTCCAGGATCCGCACGTTCGGCACGGCGAAGGCCGCGTGGATGTTGGCCATCACGCCGGCGCCGCCGCTCCAGGCGTGCGTGGCCACCTGCTTCTTCCGCTCGGCGAACATGGCCGCCACGTCGAGGAACGGCCCGATGCCGATGAACGACGCGTCAGGCTGGGCGATGTCGAACGCCCGCCGCTCGGCGAAGATCGCGAACTCCTCGCGGGTGGTCAGGCACTCGCCGCCGGCCACCGGCACGCTCGTGCTGCCGCAGAGCTGCGCGTAGCCCGGCAGATCGTTGTAGTGCAGCGGCTCCTCGAAGAACACGAGGTCGAAGGGCTCGAGCGCCCGGAGCACCGCCGTGGCCGTGGCCGCGTCCCAGGTCGTCTGCCCCTCGGCCACGCTGCTCATGTGGCCGTCGAGGCAGATGCCAAAGTCGGGGCCGACGTGCCGCCGGAGGAGTTCCAACTTCCGGGTCTCCACCTCCACCCAAGCCTGCGGCCGGGTGCTCGCGAACGACCGGCCCGTGGCGGCGTCGAACCAGCCGGAGGCCACCTTCGCGGCATGGAAGCCGGCCGCCCGGTAGCGGTCGAACTTCTTCAGCAGCTCGTCCCACGGGTGGTCGCTCGCGCAGCCGGTGGCGTAGCCCGGCAGCGAGTCGTGGAGCCGGCCGCCGAGGAGTTCCCACACCGGCACGCCGAGCATCTTGCCGCGGAGGTCCCACAGGGCGGCCTCGATGCCGGCGAGCACCACCGTCCCGACGCCGTTGCGGGCCCAGAAGTTGGCCGCCCGGTACATCCGCTCCCACAGCCGCCGCGGCTGGATGTCGTCGTCGCCGAGGCCCACGAGGATCGGCGCGAAGAACTCCACGATCGCCGGCACGATCTCGGGGGCATGGTAGCCCGCGTAGGTCTCGCCGATGCCCACGAGCTCGGTGTCGGTGTGGATCTCGATGAACGACGCGGAGCGGAGCGTGCGCAGCGGCAGGAGCGACGGGTCGTGCCCCGCGGGGGCGGTGAGGAGCACGGTCTCGACGGCGGTGATCTTCATGCGGTGGTGGCCCGGGCGGGAGCGGCCGCCGGCCGCGCGGGCTCGGTGCCGCGGAGCTGGTCGGCCGAGAGTTCGTTGAGCAGCGGCTCGCCGGCCACGAGCCGGGCGAGGTTCAGCGAGAAGATGTCGTAGATCCGCTCCAGGAAGTGGGTGCTGGCCGACGAGCCGCTGATGTGCGGCGTGAGCACGACGTTGGGCATCGACCACAGCGGATGGTCGGCCGGCAGCGGGTAGGCGTAGTGCACGTCGCACGACGCGCCGCGGATCCAGCCCTCGCGCAGGCAGCGGAGGAACGCCTGCTCGTCGACGAGCCCGGCCCGGGCCGGATTGATGAGCACGGCGTGCGGACGGAGCATCCGCAGCTGCCGCTCGCCCATGATGCCCTGCGTCTGCGGCGTGATCGGCATGGCGAGAATGAGGTAGTCGAGGCCGCCGAAGAACTCCGCCTCCTCGTGGGGCGCGAAGACGCGGTCGCAGAGCCGGCCGTCGGGGTCGCCCGTGCCGGGCACGCGGTAGGCGAGGTCGCGGCTGGCCACGGTGCCGGAGCGGGTGAGCGCCCAGACGACGAGGCCCATCGCCTTGGCGAGCCGGGCCGTCTCGCGGGCGATCCCGCCGTAGCCGTGGAACCCCACCACGCTGCCGCGCAGTTCCCGCTGGAAGCGGGCCGCGCGGTCCCAGTGGGCGGCCCGCTGGTTGGCGAGCATTTCCAGGAGGTGCCGATGCCAGAGGAGCATCATCATCACGTTCCACTCGGCGATCGGCACGTCGAAGTTGCCGAGGCCGTTGGTCACGCGGATGCCGCGGTCCTCGAGGCCGAGGCCGATGACCTGCGCATACCCCGCCGACGCGAGCTGGATCCAGCGGAGCCCCGTGGCGACGGCGAGGTTGGCCGGCGGGACGTCGCACAGCAGGCACTCGCAGCCGGCGAGCAGGTCGTCCGGCACGGTGGCGGCCGGATCCTCGAGCCGCGGGCCGGTGCGGACATGCGCCCGCGGCACGGCGGCGCGGATCCGCGCGACCTGCTCGGCCGGCGCCTCGATCAGGAGCAGAACTTCGGGGGCGTCGGCCGGCATCGCTCGGGACCAGGCGGGTTCGCGGGCGGGCGGCCCGCGCGGCGCGCGAAACGGGTAGAACCGCGCGCGAGTAGACCGCCATCGGGCGAGTTCGTCAAACGCGGTGGCCCCTACCCCGCGTCACCCTGAAGCACCCGGAAAAACATGGCATCTGCGGCGTTGCGTGGCGGTGTGGAAACTCCATTGGGCGGCCGGATGGAGCGGGGTAAACTTTCAGGACCGTCCGCCAAGGAGTGCCGGCCGTGCCTCCTGCCCGCCAAATACCGCTGCCCCGCCGCGCCCGTCTCGTTGGCCGCCGTTCGCGCGGCTGCCTGGGCGGAGTTCTTGTCTGCTTGGCCCTGGTTTGGCCGCTGGCGGGCGGTGTCGTGGCAGATTCGCCGATCCGCTTCCGCACCGACGTGTTGCCGATCCTGGCCGAGAACTGCTTCTCCTGCCACGGCTTCGACAAGAAGAAACGGGCGGCCGACCTGCGGCTCGACGACCGCGCGGCCGCCGTCGACCACGGGGCGATCGTGCCCGGCGACGCCGCCACGTCGGCCGTCGTCGAGCGGATCGAGGCCACCGACGCCGACGTCGTCATGCCGCCACCGCACTCCGGCAAGTCGCTCACGCCGGCCCAGCGCGACCTCCTACGCCGCTGGATCGCGGAGGGCGCGGAGTACGAGCCGCACTGGGCCTTCGCCCCGCCGGTGCGGGCCGCGCCGCCGGCCGTGCCGGGCGTCGGCCATCCGATCGACCGCTTCATCCGCGGCCGCCTCGCCACGGCCGGGCTCGAGCCTTCGCCGCCCGCGGCGCCGGCCACGCTCGCCCGCCGCGTGCACCTCGACCTCGTCGGCCTCCCGCCGAGCCCCGCCGAAGTCGAGGCCTTCGTCCGCGACCCGAGGCCCGACGCCTACGAGCGGCTCGTGGACACACTCCTTGCCAGCCCGCACCACGGCGAGCGGTGGGGCCGCTGGTGGCTCGACCAGGCCCGCTATGCCGACAGCCACGGCTACTCGCTCGATCGCCCGCGGCGGATCTGGAAGTATCGCGACTGGGTCATCGACGCGGTCAACGCCGACATGCCCTTCGACCGCTTCACGATCGAGCAGTTGGCCGGCGACCTGCTGCCCGAGGCCACGGAGGCGCAGCGAATCGCCACCGGGTTCCACCGCAACACGCAGATCAACCAGGAGGGGGGCGTCGATCCCGAGCAGTACCGGATCGAGGCGGTCTTCGACCGCGTCGCCACCACCTCGACGGTCTGGCTGGGCCTGACGATCGGCTGCGCCCAGTGCCACGACCACAAGTTCGACCCGGTCGAGCAGCGGGAGTATTACGGCCTGTTCGCCCTCTTCAACGACCAGGACGAAGTCGACATCAAGCTCGTCGACGACCGCGTCGACGTGGCGGCCCTCGCGCGGGCGCGGGATGCGGCCCGGGTCGCGCTCGAGGCCCACATGCAGTCGCTGGCCTCGGCCCAGGCGGCCTGGGAGGCGGGCCTCACCGAGGCGGCCCGGCTGCGGCTGGCCGGGAAATTGCAGGGGCGGCTGGCGATCCCGTTGGAGAAGCGGTCATTCGACGACACGCGGCAGATCCTCGCCGCGACCGTGGGCGTGGCCGGCGACGAGTTCTTCCGGCTCGACGACGAATACAACCTGGCCGTCGACGCGGCGCAGGGCGTGACGACGATGGTGCTCGCGGAGCGGAAGGAACCGCGGAAGTCGTCGGTGTTCGTGATGGGCGACTTCACGCGGCCCGCCGACGAGGCCGCGCCCGGCACGCCCGCCGTCCTCCCGCCGCTGGCCGCCTCCGGCCCGCGGCCGAGCCGCCTCGACCTGGCCCGGTGGCTCGTCTCACCTGCCAACCCGCTCACGGCCCGCGTGATCGTCAACCGCGTCTGGCAGCAGTACTTCGGCGTCGGGCTCGTCGAGACCGACAACGATTTCGGCCTCATCGGCACGCCCCCGTCGCACCCCGAACTTCTCGACTGGCTGGCCTGCGAGTTTCGCGACGGCGGCTGGAGCCTGAAGAAACTCCACCGCCTGATCGTGACCTCCGAGACCTACCGGCAGAGTTCGGCCCGGCGGGCCGACGTCGCCGACCGCGATCCGCTCAACCGGCTCCTCGCGCGGCAGCAGCGGCTGCGGCTCGACGCCGAGGGCGTGCGCGACGTGGCGCTCGCCGCCAGCGGCCTGCTCGTGCCGGCGATCGGCGGGCCGCCGGTGTTCCCGCCGATTCCCCCGGGCGTCACCGACCAGGGGCAGGTCAACCAGGCCTGGCCGGAGAGCCGGGGGGCGGATCGCCACCGCCGCGCGGTCTACACGTTTCGCTTCCGGGCCACGCCCGTGCCGGCGCTGGCGGTCTTCGATGCGCCCGATGGCTCGCTGACCTGCACCCGCCGCGGCCGCAGCACCACGCCGCTCCAGGCGCTCACGCTGCTCAACGACAAGGCGTTCTTCGAGTTCGCCGGCGGCCTCGAGAAGGTGATCCGGGCGGAGGGCGTGGAGGCGGCCTTCGTGCGATGCACGAGCCGGCCGCCCGCGGCCGCCGAACTGGCCGCGCTCGCCGGGCTCGATCCGCTCGCCCAGGCCCGCGTGCTCCTGAACCTCCACGAAACCATCACCCGCGAGTGAGGCCATGAAACCCCCGCCCGCCGGCCCGGCCGACCGCCTCGCCATCACCCGCCGGCACTTCTTCGCCCACTGCCCGATCGGCGTCGGCGCCCTCGGGCTCTCGTCGCTCCTGGCCCGCTCGGCGGCCGCGCGGCCGGCGCCGGCCGACCCGCTCGCGCCGCGGCCGCCCCACTTCCCCGCCCGGGCCAAGAGCGTGATCTTCCTGTTCATGGCCGGCGGCCCGTCGCAGCTCGACCTCTTCGAGCACAAGCCGGACCTCACCCGCCTCGACGGCGAGTTCATCCCCGAGAGTTTCGTGGCGGGCAAGCGGTTCGCCTTCATGGACGCGATGGCCAAGCCGAAGCTCCTGGGCACGCGGTACCGCTTCGCGCGGCACGGCCGCTCGGGCGCCTGGGTGAGCGAACTGCTGCCCCACACGGCCGGCATCGTGGACGAACTGACGTTCCTCCGCGGTTGCCGCACCGACCTCTTCAACCACGCGCCCGCGAAACTGTTCATGAACACGGGCACGGGCCTGTTCGGCCGGCCGAGCATGGGGGCGTGGGTGACGTACGGCCTGGGGAGCGAGTGCGACGACCTGCCCGGCTTCGTCGTCATGCTCAGCGGCCCGCGGGGCCCGCGCGGCGGCGGCGTGAACTGGGGCTGCGGCATGCTGCCGAGTAGTTACCAGGGCGTGCCGCTGCGGGGCGGCGGCGACCCGATCCTCAATCTCTCCATGCCCGCGGGCGTGGACGACGCCGGCCAGCGGCGGGTGGTGGACGCCGTCCGCGCGCTCAACCTCGCCCGCCTCGTGGAGACCGGCGACGAGGAGATCGCCGCCCGCATCAGTTCCTACGAGATGGCCTACCGCATGCAGTCGAGCGCGCCCGAACTGATCGACCTCCGGGACGAGACGCCCGAGACGCTGCGGCTGTATGGCATCCAGGATCCGGCCGAGGCGTCGTATGCCCGCAACTGCCTGCTGGCCCGCCGGCTCGTGGAGCGGGGCGTGCGTTTCATCCAGCTCTACGACACGAGCTGGGACCACCACGGCTCGGTGACGGAGAACCTGGAGGCCCACCTGCCCGCGAAGTGCCAGGACGTGGACCGGGCCTCGGCGGCGCTCGTGCTCGACCTCAAGCGGCGCGGGCTGCTCGACGACACGATCGTCGTCTGGGGGGGCGAGTTCGGCCGCACGCCGATGGGCGAGCCGCGGGAGACGACCGGCCGCAACCACCACATCGACGCCTTCACGATGTGGTTCGCGGGCGGCGGCTTCCAGCCGGGCGCCTCGCGGGGCGTGACCGACGAGTTCGGCTTCAACACCGTGGCGGGCACGGCCCACGTCCGCGACATCCACGCCACGCTGCTGCACCAGTTGGGTCTCGACCACCAGCGGCTCACCGTCCGCTTCCAGGGCCTCGACGTCCGGCTCACGGGTGTCGAGGAGGCCCACGTCCTCACCGACATCCTGGCCTGACGCTGTGCGGCATTTTCCACGCATGCGGGTTCGGGCATGAACGCGACCGGCGGCAACGGAGGTTCCCGATGACTCGTGCCTCGTGTGCCGGCTTCCTCGTGGCGGTCGCATGGGTCGGCGTGACGGCGGTCGTGGGCCGCGCGGCGGGCGTTGGCGACGACCCGCGCGTCGGCGTCTGGAACTTCAGCGGCCGCGCTGCCGACGGCACCGTGGCGAACGCGCGGCCCGGTGGCGGCGGCGTGCCCGCGCGGCTGATGGACTTCGCCCCCGAGGCGCTCGCCGGGGTCGACGTCGCGCCCACCGCGTTCTCCATCGTCCGCGACGACAAGACCGTGATCGTCGAGGTGGCCAAGAGCGGCTGGGCGACGTTCGCCGCGATCCCCGACAACGGCCTCGACCCGGGCGTCGCCACGCCCGTCGGCCCCAAGGCCCTCGCCGTGCACGCCGCCAACCCCGGCAACTGGGTCCACTTCCCGGGGCTGGCGCCGCCGGGCGGACATGCGGCGTGGCGCTGTGGGTGCTCGTGCAGACCGAGCAGGTGGGTGAGCGGGCGCACTTCGTGTCCGTCAACCCGCTGATCCGGTTCGGCGGCCTGGACACGCGGTTCTTCCTCAACCATGGGATCTCCGACCGCCTCTACACGGAGGACGTGGGCAACGGGCTCGGCGGCGCCTACGGCTACCAGATTCCGTGGGCGCGGCGGTTCGCGGCCACGTCGCGGTGGGTGCACCTCGCGATGTCGGCCGACGGCGCCGCGAACGAGTTTCACGTGTGGGTCAACGGCGAGCCGGTGAATTACCGCGAGCCGCACGCGCGATGCGTGGCCTGGCCGCCCGGTGGCGGGCTGCAGCTCACCTACCAGGCGGGCGAGCCGTCGGACGGGGCCGTGATGGGCCGCTGGCTCGGCGGCGGGGCCGCGCCGGGACGGACGTTCGGCCTGGCGGCGGTCGTGATCACCCGGGGCGAGCCGATCGACCAGGGGCGGGCCCGGCATCTTTACAGGTTGGGCCGCCGCGGCCAGCCGTTCGACGGCCGCTGGCCCGCGCCGCCGGCCGATCCGGCCCCGTGATCCGGCGGCCCCGGGGCCGCCGATCGTGACGTGTCTAGAGTATCGAGGCTAAACTCCCGATGAATCCCTCGGCGGAACCGGGGGACGGACCGCATGGCCCGAGGCGAGGCGTCGCTATGGACGTTCGATCCCTGTCGTCTCTCCTGTGCTGCCCCGCGGCCCTGCAGGCTGCGGCCGCCTGGGCCGCCGGCGCCGCGGCCGAGTGCCGGTTCACCGAGGCGCCGATCGCGATCGACGCCCGGGCCGACGAGCCGGCCTGGGCGAAGGCCGCGGCCAGCGAGGAGTTTCTCGTGGCCGATGGCGACCGCGCTGGCGAGAAGCCGTCCGCCGCGACCCGCGTGCGCCTGCTCTGGGACCGCGAACATCTCTACGTGCTCGCCGAGTGCACGGCCGCGGAGGCCGGCGACGCCGTCACGCTCGTGCTCCGGCCCACCGCCAGCCGGCCCGACCACTACGTCTTCAAGGTCGCCGCCAGCGGCGGCGTGGAGGCCGACTCGACCCAGAACCGCCCACCGCGGCCCGCGGCCTCGTCCTCGAAGAAGTCGGCCTCCACGCCGCCGCT
>JBJTHX010000192.1:0-2616 GCA_046094745.1 Planctomycetia bacterium | reverse complement strand
CACGACGCCGTGACGGCACTGCTCGTGGCCGCTGTCCCGCCGGCGGAGGAGGAGTCGTCGAGGCGGACGGGGTTGCCCGCCGGCCTGGCCGTGGCCCGCCGGCTCGTGGCCCTGGGCGACGAGAAGCTCGTCGCGCTCCTCGATCCGCGGCAGCGGCAGGTGGTGGCGCTGTTCGCGGCGCAGGAGAAGGTGATGGACGAGGGCGGAATGGCCGTCGAGGGCGTCGGCCTGGGCGGCGGAGTCTTCTGACGAAGGTGTGGACCGGGCCATGACGCATCGCTTGCTCTTCGTCGCCTGCCTGATCGTGCCGCTTGCCACGGCCGCCGGGCCCGACCGCGCCGAGGGGCCGCTCGTGAAGTACGGCGACCCGGTGCCCCGCGACGTCCGCGAGATCTACGACGCCGGCATCCGCTACCTGCTCAAGACCCAGGACGCCGACGGCTCGTGGAAGGACGGCCAGGCCGGTGCCGGTGTCACCGGGATGGCGATGATGGTGCTCCTGGCCTCGGGCGAAGACCCCAACTACGGCCCCTACCGCGTGCCGATCCGCAAGGCCCTGCGGAACATGATCGGCCAGCAGGACGGCGGCACCGGCTTCTTCGGCGACCAGCGCGGGGGCGGCCACGAGCAGCGCCGTCACGGCGTCGTGCTGCTGCTGGGTGAAGCCCGCCTGTTCGTCGATCTGGACCAGTCCGGCGGCCACGACCGCCTGCCAGCGGCAGGCGGCCCGGGCCCGCATCACGGCGGCGTAGTGCTCCGCCTGCTTCTCGTCAAGCGTGCCTGTCATGACCTTGGCCAGGAGCGACTCGGGGCCGGCGGCGGCCTGGATGAGCTGCCGGCAACGCTGGCCATCCGCGCTGGCCTGTTGGACCTCCTGCTGCCCCGCCGCATCGAGCCCCGTGCGGGGGTCCACCTTGAGTTTCCGGCCGGCGTACTTCGCCCGGGCTTCGGCCACCGTGTCGACCAGCCGCCGCAGGTCCGACTGGGCCGCGACCTCGAGTTTCTTGCGCTGCGCGGCGGAGAGGCCCACGATCCGGTCGACCGTGGTGATCCGCGCCGCGGCCCACCGCTTCGCCGGCGCGAGCCGGCGGGCGAGCGCGTCCTCGACCCGTTTCGGATTCGCCTCGTCGTCGTCGGCCAGATCGACCACCAGCCCGGACTCGTCGATCTCGGTCGGGCCGCCGAACGCCTGCGCGTCGAACTGCATCCCCAGGTCGTACACGCCGCCGCCGGCCGGGGCCCCCCGCCACACCGGCTGCCCACCCGGCTGATCCTCCACGACGACGTCGTCGCCGCGCACGACCGCCATCCCGCCGGCGACCGCCGCCAGCGCCACGATGCCGAGCCGTCCGCGCCACAGGATCACTTTTCGTCCTCCCCGGCATCGTCCGCCTCGGGAGCCGCCGGGCCGGCACCGCCCACCCGCTCGAGTTTGAAATTGTCGCGTTGGACCTCGATCCGAATCTGCACCCGGTTCCCGTTGCCGTCGACCTGCCGCCGGATCACCCTGCGCAGACCTCCGACCGCCATCTCATCCTCGACGGTCGTGTCGGTCGCATCGGCCAGGAGCTGCCTGGCCTCCGCCCGCCGGGCGAGCCAATCCGCCTTACGTTCCTTGCCCAATGCCTTCTCGACGCAGCGCTCCACGCCGGGCAGCGGCGCGGGGGGCACCCATGTCATTCCCTGCTCGAGCGACGTGGCCGCCGGCCGCCACCGGTCGCGATACGCCGCGGCGAGGGCCGCGGCCAGCGCCGTGCGCTCGGCCTCGTCGAGGAAGGCATCGCGATCCACGTCGGCCACGAGCGCGGCGATCGTCGCCTGCCTGACCCGTTCCTGGCGCAGCCCGCGCTCCGCCGCGTAGGCGGCCGATTCCGCGGCGGCCGCATTGGCCGCCACCGAGGTCCGCACCGCCTCGCCGATCGTCGCCTCCATGTCGGCCGGCCGGCCCCGCCGGCGGCCCACCAGCGTCGCCATCTGCTCGTCGGCGAGTTTCTCGATCGCCTGGCGGCCGGCCTCGACGACGAGCGCCCGCTGCTGCCTTTCGAGCGACGGGCAGGTCTGCCGCACCACCGAGAGCTCCCGCCGCAGGATCGCCAGGGCCTGGAGTTCGATTCCCTGCCGCAGCATCTCGGCCTGGGCCTGGAGCTGGGCCTGCATCTGGGCGTGCGGATCGGCGGCGTCGGCCTCGTCGTCGCCCGGCTCCTCGGCCGGCGCGGCGGGCGCATCGCCGGCCGGCGGTTCCGGCGCGGCGTTGTCCCACCACGGGTCGCCGATCGCGAGGCTCGCGGCCTCGTCGGGCTGGACGAACACGCCGGCCCCGAAAGGCAACGCCCTCTCCTGCAGGTCACCCAGCACGACTTGGCCGCATGCCACGCCGGCTGCACCGGCCAGCCAGAACCCTGCCAGGGCGAGCCACGACGGGAAGCGTCGCACGACGTTCATCGCCGCTCCTTCTCGAACCGGTTGAAGTAGGCGTCGAGGCCGGAGCGGAACTCGTCGGGCAGCACGCGGCCGGACTGGCCCGTGCCCTGGCGCTTTTCGCCGTTCTCGCTGCCTCCCTTCGTCCTGTTGCCGCGGCCGGCGAGGACCTCGGCAAGGGCGCTGGTCGTGCCCGTG
>JBJTHX010000191.1:0-5922 GCA_046094745.1 Planctomycetia bacterium | reverse complement strand
GCCGAGCCCGCCACCCCGGCACCCCACCAGCAATCAGGCTGCGGCGCATAGGGGCTCCGAGCCCGAGGATCAGGGCATTCACGGAGACCTTCAACTCGCTGACATCGGCCCAGCCCGCTCGTCGCATCTTCAGGGTGACGTTGTTGATACCATCTTGTACCAACCAGAGGGGCAGATTCTTCGTTTCCACCGCATGGAGGAAGTGCTGTGCTCGGAGCGATTGCAGGTGATGTGATCGGATCGGTTCACGAAGGGCGGGGCACAAAGCACAAGGACTTTCCGCTCTTCGCACCCGCCAGTCGGTTCACGGACGACTCGGTGCTCACCTGCGCTGTGGCGGAACGAATCCTGCAGGGCGGCGACTACACGCGGTTGTTCCACGACTGGTTTCATGCCTACCCGAATGCCGGCTACGGCCGCACCTTCATCCGCTGGGCGTTTCACCGGAACATGGGGCCCTATGGAAGCTGGGGAAATGGCTCGGCCATGCGTGTGAGCCCGATTGGCATGCTGGCTGGATCGGTTGCCGAGGCCTGTGCCGAGGCGGAGGCATCGGCCGCCGTCACGCATAACCACCCCGAAGGCATTCGGGGGGCACAGGCTACGGCCGTGGCAATTCACTTGGCGCGCAAGGGCGCTGACAAAGCCGTCATCCGACAGCACTTGGAGACCCAGTTCGGCTACCGGCTCGACCAGTCGCTCGCCGATATCCGCGAGACCTACACCTTCGACGTGTCCTGCCAAGGCTCCGTGCCACAGTCCGTCGTGGCTTTTCTCGAGTCCGAGAGCTACGAAGATGCGGTCCGCAACGCCATCTCGCTCGGCGGTGACGCCGACACGATGGCCTGCATCTCCGGTGGAATCGCCGAGGCCTTTTACGGCGGCGTTCCCGAGCCGATTCGGGTTGAAGTCCTCGCCCGGCTCGATCCGCGCTTGCGTGGGATCATCGATGCCTTTTACGCACGACTCAGTGCCCTGCCATAACCGGCGGTCACTGAATACGCACATCCCTGCCGCACAACGACATTGCCCGCATGAAACTGCAGAATGGCCTTGGTGGGTTGTGGAGGAGAAGCTCCATGAGAAGCTATTCCCTCCGGGACGTTGCCATGCGAGTAGCCTGTTTCGTGGCTGGAATACTCGCGATCTGCTTCGCACTATTGTGCGCATCCTTCCTGATCATCGCGGTCAAGGAAGGCCGCCCCAAAGCGATTCTGCTTAGCGGTTTCAATCTCCTTTTCGGCCTATGGGCTGCTTCCACAGCGCTAAGACGGGCTTTCGAACGCGAATGCCCACAGGCTGAGATGCCTGATCCCGACGAGTTGACGCTCGAGGTGGCCATCGCCCGGCTTGGACGCGAGGGCGGACCTTCGGTTCCTGAAATGCTTCGCGTGACTGAGTTGACCGTGGAAACGGCCAGGAGGCTCGTTTCAGAGAATACCGGTGATTTGTATCTCCCTCGAGTCGAGGCGATCACTCCGGCGGTCGCGGCCGTCTTGGCCACCTGCCCGGGGCAGCTGAACCTCAGCGGTCTCGTGCACCTGCCGCCAGACTGTGCCCGTCCGTTTGCAGAGTTTTATCGCCCTCTCGTCCTCAACGGATTGAAGGACATCGACGTCGGCACCGCGGAAGCGCTCAGTCAGCATCACGGCTGGCTGTTTCTCGACGGGCTGACGACATTACCGCCGGACGCTGCTCGGTGGCTCGCACGGCATGAGCCGGTCATCTCCCTTGGAGACTACTACGGATGGGTATCTCTCAACGGCCTGACGACGTTGTCGGATGATGCCGCATGCACTCTCGGCACACTCCATGGAGACCTGTCTCTCGACGGCATCGAGCACTTGTCGCCGACCGCGTTGGGGGGACTCACGAGGCATACAGCGGGCATCTTGTCGTTACGCAGACTCTTGTCGATGCCGGATGAGATCGCTGCGCAATTCGCTGAACGAACTGATATTCTCGATGTCTCCGGTCTCCGTGACATCTCGCCCGAGGCGCTGGCTCGCTTGCGGCAAAACCCGTGCATACGCCTCACGGCCGAGAGCGTGGGGCAGTAGTCAGCAACGCCGGCTACCTTTGGGTGCGGCGTACCGGGGGGTCGGGCCGGTCAAGACGGCGGCGGTCAAAGCTCCCCAACTCTCTCACGAGCCCTGGTGCACCAACCGGGCAGGGGTCAACAACTCCCTAGGCCAAGGAGGGCTAGAGCGCATCCCGCCTACGTGTAGCGGTAGCCGCAATGCTGGAAGCAGTTGCGGCACTCCGCCTCGGTAAAGCGGTCGAGCACGTCGCCGCAGACCGACCACAGTGCCTCGACTGTCCGGGCTGATGCGCTCTTCAAGAGCCACTTGAACTTCGAGAAGACGAGTTCGATCGGGTTGAGATCCGGGCTGTACGGCGGCAGGTAGATGACCCTGGCGCCAGCGGCCGCGATCGCCTCTCGAACTCCCGCAACCTTGTGGACGCCGAGATTGTCCATCACCACGACGTCGCCGGGCTGGAGCGTCTGCACCAAGTGATGTTTCACCCAGCCGAGGAAGAGCTCGCCGTTGATGGCCCCATCCACGACCAGGGGGGCCGTCAGGCCCGTCGTGCGAAGGGCCGCGAGGAACGTCGTCGTCTTCCAATGGCCGTGAGGCACGCTGGCCAGCAGGCGTTCACCCCTGGGCGCCCGCCCACGCGGCCGGGTCATGTTCGTCTTGGCCCACGTTTCGTCGATGAACACGAGCCGATCCGGATTCAGGAGCGGCTGCTCCCGCTTGAGGTCCTCCCGCCTCTCCGCGACGTCCGGCCGAGCCCGCTCCGTGGCGATGAGCACTTTTTTTTGACGGTCAGACGCAGTCGCTTGAGCGCCGTACACAGCGTTTGAACCGACAACTCCGTCTGCAGTGCCGCTTTCAGCTCCCGCAGTGTCAGGTCTGGCTCATGCCGAATCACCTCACGCATCCGATCCGCCAGCGGAGCCCACAGCGGCGTCCGCCGCCGCGTCAGGCACGGAGCAACCTTGTTCAGTTCCCGCCGCTCCTGCTTGACCCGACGCACCCACGACTCACTCACGTTGAAGTACGTCGCAACCTCGCGTGTACTCCGACCCCTGTCGCAGGCTGCGAGCACCTCACCGCGGAACTCTTTCGAGTACGGCTTCATGGACACCTCCTTTGAGATGCCCACGCCACCCAGATTGCCCGGAGGGCGCTAGTCCTATGTCAGACGCGCTCTAATCTCATGGATTTGCGGTACCCTACGACTTTCGGACTGCGGGGCGGGCGGGATAATGAAGCCCCGGAGGACCGAGAGATGCCCAGCAGAGACCACGAGAAGCCTTCCAAGGCCAAGGTGGATTCAGACGATTTCAGGCGTAGTGCAGTGCAACTCGTCACTGAGCAGAAGTATTCGATTGCCGCTGCAGCGAGAGCTGTTGGCGTGAGCGAACCGAGCCTGCGGCAGTGGCTCGGCAAGCACGGCGGTGAATCTGGCGAGACGGGCCCGGGGGCTACGCTGGAGGAACTGCGTGAGGAGAACAAGCGGCTGAAGCGAGCGCTCACGCGAGCCGAGCTGGAGCGTGAGATCCTAAAAAAAGCGACGGCGTTCTTCGCGCAGGAGTCGCAGTGAAGTACGCCTGGATCCACGAGCATCGCGGCTCCTATCCAATCGCAATCATGTGCCACGGCCTCGAAGTCTCCAAGTCCGGGTACTACGAGTCGGTGGGGCGGCCACCGAGCGCCCGCGCCGTCCGGCGGGACCGGATCCGGGACTCCGTGCGTCAGGTTCATGCCGAATCGCACGGCATCTACGGCAGCCAGAAGATCGCGGCCGTCCTGGATGCCCGGAACGATCTCGAGCGGGCGTGCCGCAACACGGTGCAGCGGGCGATGCAGGAATTAGGCCTTCGAAGCCGTGTCTCCAAGAAGTTCACTCCGACGACCAACAAGGCGGATCCGACGAAGCAGGCGGCCCCGCACGTGCTCGATCGGGACTTCCTGGCCGAGGCTCCGAATCGGAAGTGGGTGACCGACATCACCTACCTCTGGACGGCGCAGGGCTGGGTCTACCTGGCCGTTGTCGTGGATCTCTTCAGCCGCAAGGTCGTGGGCTGGTCGCTCTCGGACTCCTTGGCCACCGACCTCGTCGCCGCCGCCTTGCGGCAGGCAATCGAGGCCCGGCGACCTGTCGGGAGTCGCTTGCTCCACCACAGTGACCGAGGGTGCCAATACACCAGCGACGCCTATCGGGCCATACTACGGACGATGAATATCGAGTGCTCGATGAGCCGCACGGGTTCGTGCTACGACAATGCCGTGGCCGAGCGGTTCTTCTGGTCGCTCACGCACGAGTGGACGAACCACGCCGTGCTCGCCGATCTGGACGCAGCCAAGCAGTGCGTCTTCGAGTACGTCGTCACGTTCTACAACTCAGTCCGAGTCCACCAGACCCTCAACTACCTGTCCCCAGACCAGTTCGAAGCCGATCACGCCCCGGCTGTTGCGGTGTGAAACACCGCCCCGCAGTCCGGAAGTCGTGGGCTACCGCACCAGGAACTGCCGTCATGCCCGTTCTCGTCGAAGCTTTTTCGGTCATCACCCGAAAGGATCGTATCGAGGAGCGTTATCCAGGTGGCATGGATGGTTTTTTGCGGGACTGTCCAAATCGGACTGCTTGCTTCGATGACGACTTGGTCCGGGTGGGATTCATGGACCTCGATTCGGTGCAGCAGTTCGTTGCCGGACTCGGGAACGCCGGGCTGGTGCACCGCGATGAGACTGGCGCCGCCAAGGACCTGGTGGTGGCCAATCAAGGTCAGGGCCCGACGACGCCCTGCGCCTGGGCCGAGTTTTTCACCGTGAATCTGGCGGGCACGACTGTTGAGATCTGTCGACTGGCCGGCTCGACAAGCAGCCGGCTTGCTTGCCCGAGTTGGTGGAGGCCAAAAGCGTCTGAGGACTCCCTCGTGTACGTGCCAAACAACGAAATGAAGTCGCGAATGGAAGTTCTGCGAGAAGAGAACGGCTTGATCGTCTGCCGCGATCGCGTCACTGGCAAGATTATGTATTCCGCGGCTCCCCCGAACAATCGGCCAGCGGAATGCACAGATGACTCAGGCAGTGCGACGCCCGTGCAGCGCCCATCACTGTGGCAGACACTGTGCAGGCTCTTTCGAGGTCACTGACGCAGGGGTTCGCAACGGGCGTGGCTGCTCCATGCCGGATCGGCGGAGCCTCGCTTGGAGCCACCGGGGACTGGCCCCTACCCTGCCCTCCGGCAGGTACGTTTTGTGAAATCTTGTGAAATCGGTCCGGGCCGACGAAACCAAAATCCAAAAACCCTCGTTTGTCAGGGTGGCTAACGGGACTCGAACCCGCGACCCTCGGTACCACAAACCGATGCTCTAACCAACTGAGCTATAGCCACCGCGAAGCGCCGGCCCCGAGCGCCGCCGCGACACTCCGGAATCATACCACGCGCCCCGTCGCCTTCTACTCCGGCTGCCGGGAATCGACGACGATCGTCACGGGCCCGTCGTTGACCAACCGCAGTTGCATGTCCGCGGCGAACACGCCCCGGGCGGGCGGACGGCCCATCTCGGCTTCGAGCGTCGCGCAGAACCGCTCGTAGAGCGGCACCGCCTCCTCCGGCCGCGCCGCCCGCACGAAGCTCGGCCGGTTGCCCTTCTTCGTGCTCGCATGGAGCGTGAACTGGCTGACGACGAGGGCCTCGCCGCCCACCTCGCGGACGTCGCGGCTCATCTTCCCGGCCTCGTCGGCGAAGATCCGCAGGGCGGCGATCTTGCGCGCCAGCCAGTCGGCGTCCCCCTCGGTGTCGCCCGCCTCGACGCCCACGAGCACGAAGAAGGGCAACCGGCCGCGCCGCCCGCCCGGGGCGTGTTCGCCGCGGACATGCAACTGCGGTTGGTCAACGACGGGC
>JBJTHX010000190.1:0-12210 GCA_046094745.1 Planctomycetia bacterium | reverse complement strand
CGGCCTCGACGTGCTCTCGCGGCTGCGGGCCAACAAGACGGTCGAGATCGACGTGGTCGGCCCCGGCGACGAAGCCGACGACGACGACGCGTCGGCCGAGTCGCGGGTGGTGGCCCTGGCCCGCCGGCTCGGCGGCCGGATCGTCACCAACGACGCCACCGTCGTGAAGCTCGCCGGCGTGCGGGCCGTGCCGGCGATCAACGTCAACGACGTGGCGGTGGCGCTCAAGCCCGCATTCGTGCCCGGCGACGCGCTCTCCGTGCGGCTGGTCAAGCAGGGCGAGGAGCCCGACCAGGGCGTCGGCTACCTCGACGACGGCACGATGGTGGTCGTGGAGAACGGCCGCGACCTGATCGGGCGGACCGCGAACGTCCACGTGACGAGCACGCTGCAGACGACCGCGGGCCGACTCGTCTTCGCGCGGCCCGAGGCCGCGCGTTTATAAGTCCGGCTCCCACCGCCTCACCCCGGAGCACCGCCTCATGGCCGGCTTCCGGTCCTTCCTGGTCGCGGCCCTCCTCGCCGCCCTGGCCCGATGCGCCGCCGCGGCCGAGCATCCCGGCCAGGCGGTCTACCGGGAGCATTGCGTCCGCTGCCACGGCGACGGGGGCGCGGGCACACCGGAGGTCCCCGATCCGCTCGTCGGCGATCTCTCCGTGAACCAGTTGGCGGCCTATGTCGACGAGACGATGCCGGAGGACGATCCCGCGCTCGTCACGGGACCCGCCGCCCGCGCCGTGGCGGAATATATCCACGCGGCCTTCTATTCACCGGTCGCCCGCGATCGCAACCGGCCGGCCCGACTGGAACTCGCCCGGCTCACCGTGCGGCAGCATCGCAACGCCGTCGCCGACCTGGTGGCGGGCTTCCGCGGCGGAGAGTCGGACGGTCCCGCGGCTCCCGGACTGCGGGGGGAATATTTTCGTGGCCGCGGCTTCGGCGACATCGGACAACGGGTGCTCGACCGCATCGATCCCGAGGTCGACTTCGACTTCGGCCTCGAGGGACCCGATCCCGAGCAGTTCGAGGGCGACCGGTTCGCGATCCGTTGGACCGGCTCGGTCGTGCCGCCCGAGACGGGCCACTACGAGTTCGTCGTCCGCTCGGCCCATTCAATCCGGCTGTGGGTCAATGCCTCCCGGAGTGGAACGCCGTTGATCGACGCCTACGTCCAGTCGGGCGACCGGATCGAGCATCGCGGCACGATCTTCCTGCTCGGCGGTCGCGGCTATCCGCTGCGGCTCGAGTTCTCGAAGGCAAATCAGGGCGTCGACAACCGCAAGCACGAAAGATCCGTGCCCGCCTCGATCGCCCTGCTCTGGAAGCCGCCGCACGCCGGGCTCGCGGTCGTGCCCGGCCGCTGCCTCTCCCCGCGAATCAGCCCGCCGGTGTGCGTGCTCGCCACGCCGTTTCCGCCCGACGACCGGTCGATCGGCTACGAACGGGGGACCACCGTCTCGAAGGACTGGTTCGGTGCCGCCGCGAGCGAGGCGGCGGCCCACGTCCTCGACCACGTCGACGAACTCACGGACACGACGCCGGCCGCGGCCGACCGGCCGGAGCGGCTGCGGGCGTTCGCGACCGCGTTCGCCGCACGGGCTTTCCGTCGACCGCTCTCCGCGGCACTTGAACAACTCGTCGTCTCCCGCCCGTTCGCCGAGGCCCCCGACGCCGACACCGGACTCAAGCGGTCGCTCCTGCTCGCGCTCGGATCGCCGCGGTTTCTGTTCCGTGAACCGGACTCCACCGGCCCGGCCGACCCCTTCGCAGTCGCCGCCCGCCTCTCCTTCGGCCTCTGGGATTCGATCCCGGACGACCCGTTGTGGCAGGCCGCGGAACGCAACGAACTCGCCACGCCCACGCTGGTCCGCCGCCAGGCGGAACGGATGGTCGCCGATCGGCGGACGCAGGCCAAACTCCGCGACTTCCTCCTGGCCTGGCTGCGGGTCGACCACGGGCCGGAGCTCACGAAGGACGCGGCGGTGGTCGCCGGATTCACGCCGGAATGCGCCGGCGACCTGCGGACGAGCCTGCTCCTCTCGCTCGACGACGTCATCGGCGGCGACGGCTCGCGCGCGGCCGACTTCCGCCGGCTCCTCACCGCCGACGAGGTCTGGCTCAACGGCCGGCTGGCACCGCTGTACGGCGCGGACCTGCGCCCCGACGCCCCCTTCACGCCGGTGCGGCTCGATGGCGGCCGGCGGGCCGGCATGCTCTCCCACCCCTACATGATGAGCGTGCTCTCCTACACCGCCGCCACGTCGCCGATCCACCGCGGCGTGTTCCTCGCCCGCAGCATCCTCGGCAACGTGCTCAAGCCGCCGGAAGAGGCGGTGACGCCCCTGGCGCCCGACGCCCATCCCGAACTCACGACCCGCCAGCGGGTGGCGCGGCAGACGCGGGCCGTCGCCTGCCAGACCTGCCACACGATGATCAATCCGCTCGGCTTCGCCCTCGAGGAGTTCGACGCGGTCGGCCGGTTCCGGAGCGCGGAGCGGCAGGGCGACGAGGAGAAACCGATCGATGCGACGGGTTCCTACCTGCCACGGGAGGGACCGGAAGCGACGTTCACCGGAGCCCGGGAACTGGGGGCCTACCTGGCCGCGAGCCGCGACGCCCACGAGGCTTTCGTGCAGGCGTTGTTCCACGCCGTCGTGAAGCAGCCGGTCCGGGCCTGGGGGTCCGAGACCCTGGGCGACCTGTGCCGCTCCTTCCGGGACGACGGATTCGATATCCGCAAACTGCTGGTCGATATCATGGAACGAGCGGCTTTCCCACCCCCTGTTTCCGTCCCACCTTCCCCGCCGGAGGCCGCGCCATGACAACCCGCTTCCATCTGCGCCGTCGCGACCTGCTCCGCCGACTCGGCGTCGGCTCCGCCGTCCTGCCGTTTCTCGGCAACCTGCCAAGCCTGGCAGCCGCACCGGACGCGGCAAAGCGGCGACTGGTGATCATCTTCAGCCCGGATGGGGTCGTCCGCAAGAACTTCTGGCCGGCAGCGGGGCCGCTCCTCGCGGGTCAACTCCCGGCGATCCTCGAGCCCTTCGCGCCGTTCCGCGATCGGTTGCTGACGCTGCAGGGCGTGCACGACAAGGTGCAGGGGGACGGCGACAGCCACATGCGGGGCATCGGCTGCCTGCTCACCGGCATCGAACTCTTTCCGGGCAACATCCAGGGTGGTGGTGACACGCCGGCCGGCTGGGCCAGCGGCCTGTCGATCGACCAGGAGATCAGGAATCATCTCCAGTCCCGGCCGGAGACGGCCACGAGGTTCGGCTCGCTCGAGTTCGGCGTGCTCGTGCCCAACCGCGCCGATACCTGGACCCGGCTGGTCTACGCCGGTGCGAACAAGCCCGTGGCCCCGATCGACGATCCCTACCAGATGTTTCAGCGGCTCTACGGCCGGATGAAAGATCGGGAGAACGTGCGGAGCGTGCTCGACGAATTGCACGAGGATCTCGCCCGGGTGGCCGGGGCGGTGCCGGCCGAGGACCGGCGGATCCTCGAGGAGCACGCAGCGCTCGTCAGGGAGTTCGAGAAGGAACTCGCCTCCCAGGCCGACACGGCGGGGCATCCGGCGCCGCGACTGGAGCCGGGCGTCCTCGAGGAGAACAGTCGCATGCCCCAGATCAGCCGGATGCAGACCGAACTGATCGTCTCGGCACTCGCCGCCGACTTCGCCCGTGTCGTGACGCTGCAGTACACCAACTCCGTCGGCCAGCCGCGGATGAAGTGGCTCGGGATCGAGGAGGGACAGCATGAGTTGTCCCACGAGCCCAACTCGAACGAAGTCGCCCAGGAGAAGCTCACGAAGATCAACCGCTGGTATGCCGGCGAGATCGCGCACCTCGCGCAACGGCTCGGCGAGACGCCCGAACCAGGCGGCTCCGGGTCGCTCCTCGACCACACGACGATCCTGTGGACCAACGAACTCGGCGAGGGCAAGTCGCACTCGCTCGAGGACATCCCCTGGGTGCTCGTCGGCGGCGGGCTCGGCTTCACGATGGGCCGGGCCGTCCAGTTTCCCGGCGTGCCGCACAACCGGCTGCACCTCGCACTGGCCCACGCCATGGGCCACGAGGGTCTCGCCCGATTCGGCAACCCGGACTACTGCGGTGACGGCCCGCTCACCGGCTTGGCCTGACGGTCCGTCTCCTGCCGCAAACCGCTCCCGCGTTGAACCGGCGGCGGCCGGCGGTCCATACTCTGCGGGCATCGCCGTCCCCGCCCCATCCGGTCTCACGACCAAGTGCCGTCCGCAGCCGTGACGAAGACCAGGGACGCCTTGATCGACGTCGCAGCCACGGCCGCAGCGCTGGTCACCGCCCGCCGCGTGCTCGTCACCGGTTTCGCGGCGGCCGACGTGGAGACGGCCGCCCTGGCCTGCGACCTCGCCGAGACCCTCGGAGCCGCGGTCGATCCCGGCGGCCACGACACCGCCCAGGTCGCCGGCCCGACGATCGCCCGCAGCGGCGCGGTCACGGCCGACCCAGAGGAACTTCGCGACCGGGCCGACCTCGTCGTCTTCTGGTTCTGCCCGCCCGCGCGGGCCGCGAGTTTCCGCGCGCGGTTCGTCACGCCGGAGACGGCGGCCGGCCGGCGGAGGCAGGTGCTCGCTGTCGGGCCGGAGGCGGACGGGGCGCAGGACGGACACGTGGCCGTGGCCCGCGGCCTGGCCGTCGATCTCGCGCGGCTCCTGCATGCGGCCGCGGCCGGCATCGCCTGCCCCGCACCGCCGCCGCCGCTCGCCGCCGCCCACGACTCGCTCCGGGCGGCCCTCGACGCCGCCGGCTGCGTGGCCTTCGTGACCTGGCAGCACGACCCGGTCGGCCTCGAACCCTGGAGCCTGACGGGCCTCGTGCGGGCGATCGCGCATCGCCGGCCGGCGTTCGAGGTGTCGATCGCACCCGCAGGCGACGCGGCGGCCGTCTGCACCTGGCGATTCGGCGCGAGCGGGGCGATCGCCCGCGCCGATCGGGTGGGCGCGGCGTTCCTCCCCGCGGAGTGCGATGCGCTGCGGCTCGTCGCGCGGGGCGAGGTCGATTGTCTCGTCACCCTGACGCCCCTGCCCGACGACGTGGAGACGGCGATCGTGGCCCAGGGCGCCGGGCTCACGGTGATCCGGCCCGACGCCCGCGGCCTGGCCGCCCTCCTGGACGCCGTGCGAGCCCGCGCCGCCGCAGGAGGCCGCGTATGACCGGCGCCCTGCCTCCTGCCGGCCGCTTCGTGCTCGCCGGCGGCACGATCCACGATCCGGCCAACGGCCGCGACGGCGTGGTGGACGACCTCTGGGTCGAGGGTGGGAAGATCGTCGCCCGCCCCGCCGATCCCGGCGGCTTCACCCGCGTCGACGCCACCGGGCTCGTGGTCATGCCGGGCGGCGTCGATCTCCACAGCCACGTCGCCGGACCGAAGGTCAACGCCGGCCGCCGGATCACGCCGCACCTGGCACGGCACCGACGGCAGGGCCCGGCGGCCGTGCCCACGATCGAAGCCACGGGCGGCCTCTACGCCGCGCTCGGCTACACGACCGTGTTCGACGCCGCGATCGCGCTGGCCGCCGCCGAGGTGGCGCACCGCGAACTCACCGAGCTGCCGATCCTCGACAAGGGGATCTACCTGCTCGCCGGCGACGATGCGGCCGTGCTCGACGCCCTGGCCCACGGTGACGCGCGGGAGACCGCACGGCTCGTCGGCGCCGCCGTCACACGGGGCCGCGGCTGGGCGGTGAAGGTGGCCAACCCGGGCGGTCCGGCCTTCTGGAAGCATGGCCGCCGCGGTGACCACCACGACCTCGACACGCCGCTTCCCGACCGCCCTTCCCTCACGCCCCGGCTGGTCCTCGAGCGGCTCGCCGCGGCGGTCGAGTCGCTCGCCTTGCCGCATCCGCTCCACGTGCACACGGCGAACCTCGGCCTGCCGGGCAACTGGCGGACGCTCCTGGAGACGATGCGCACGCTCGCCGACCGCCGCGCCCACCTCGCCCATGTGCAGTTCCACAGCTACTCCGGCGGCGACCTCGACGAAGGCTCGTTCGGCTCCGGCGTGGCCCCGCTCGTCGAGTTCTTCGACGCCCACGACACGCTCACGCTCGACGTCGGCCAGATCCTGTTCGGCGAGACGGCGGCGATGACGGGCGACTCGGCCGCGGCCGAGCATCTCGCCCACGCCACAGGCGTGCCCTGGATGTCCCACGACCTGCACCTCGAGGGCGGCTGCGGCGTGCTGCCGATCGTCTACAAGGAGACGAGTGTCGTCCACGCCTGGCAGTGGGCGATCGGCCTGGAGTGGTTTTTGTCGGCCCGCGATCCGTGGCGGGTCGCGCTCTCGACAGACCATCCCAACGGCGCGCATTTCACCGCCTATCCGCACCTCATGCGGCTGCTCGGCGACGAGCCGTTTCGGCGCGAGGCCTTCGCCCGACTGCCGGCCGCGGTCCGCCGCCGTAGCCCGCTCAAGGACCTGTCGCGTGAATACACGCTGCAGGAACTGTGCATCGTCACGCGGGCGGCCCCCGCCCGGATCGCCGGCCTGCCCCACAAGGGACACCTCGGCCCCGGCGCGGACGCCGACATCGCCCTCTACCGCCCGGATCGCGACCTGGCCCGGATGTTTTCGCTGCCGGCGAAGGTCTACAAGGCGGGTGTCCTCGTCGCCGAGGACGGGCATGTCCGGGCCGCGGTTCCCGGTGCCACGCTGCGCGCCCACATGGTATGATTCTGCCGTTCGGTCGCGCGACAGTCTCAAGCACCATGCCCCGCGGATTCGTCAGGTCCTCCGTCGCCGTGCTGGGACTTGCCGCCGCGCTGACGGCGGCTCCGGCCGTCGCGTCGCCAGCCGGCCTCGCCTTCCGCACCGAACTGACCGTCGACGAGGCGCGGGAGGTCATCCGGCAGCGGCAGGGCTGGGACGTCTGCCTGCCGAACCTGGCGACGCTCACGCCGGAGGTCGCCGCGGCCCTCGCCAGGCCGGCCGGCTTCTACCGGCTCTCGCTGCCGGCCGTGGAGGCGCTCACGCCCGAGACTGCCCGGGCCCTCGCCTACCGGGCCGGTGACCTCGACCTTCCCGGCGTGACGTCGCTGACGCCGGCGGCGGCCGCGGCCCTGGCGCCGCACCGCGGCGTCCTCGAACTCTGCGGCCTCTCGGCGCTCGAACCGGAAGTCGCCGCGGCACTCGCCGGTCACGCTGGCCACCTGTGCTTGTCGGGGCTCACGGACCTGTCCCCCGAGGTCGCGGCCGCGCTCGCCGGGCAGGGTGGACAACTCTCGCTCCCCGGCCTGACGGCGGTCTCCGTCGAGGCGGCTGCCGCCATCGCCCGGCATCGCGGGCCGAGGCTCGCGTTCGCCGGCATCGTCGACCTGCCGCAGGACGTCGCCGCGGCCTTCGCCCTGCATCGGGGTGGCCTCTCGCTGCCGCGACTTTCGGGCTTGTCCGCCGAGGCCGCCGCCGGCCTCGCCCGCCATGCGGGGCCACTCACCCTGGGCGGGCTCGGAACGCTGTCGGTCGAAGCGGCGGCGGCGCTGGCCGGGCATGCCGGCCCGCTCACGCTCGGTGGGGGCTCCGTGCTGCCGCCGGACGTGGCGCTCGCGCTGGCCGCCCACGAGGGCACCCTCTCACTGCCCGACCTCCACCTGCTCTCCGCGGAGGTCGCCTCCGCCTTCGCCCTCCACCGTGGCTTGCTCTGCCTGCCGAGCCTGTCCACGGTCTCGGCGGCGGCCGCGGAGGCGCTCGCGGTGCACCAAGGCGCGCTCGTGCTCTCCGGCCTGACGACGCTCGGGCCCGCTGCCGCCAGGGCGCTGTGCGGCCACCCTGGCGACATCGACCTGTTCAAGCTCGCCCAGTCGTCCGCGCTCGATTCGGTCGAGGTCGCGGACCTGCTCACGCGCAAGATCCGGCTGCTGTGCCTGCCGAACGTGCTGCGGCTCGACTCGGCCGACTCGGTCGTGATCGCCGGCGCCCTGGCCCGCGCCACCGGGTCGGTGTCGCTGCCGAATCTCCAGGCGGCCTCGCCGGCGACCGTGTCCGTCCTCCTGGCCGGCGGCAACGTGCTGATCCCGCCGCTCGAAACGATCGAGTTGCTTCCCGAGCCGTCAGTCGGCGAGGCGCTCGCACAGGGCGACGTGCGCGACGACTGATGCCGCGGCGGGAAACCGCTCCGTGGCCCGCGCGGCCGCGGCCGCCCCCATCCGCGCGGCCAGGGCGGCGTCCTCGAGCAGGAGAAAAGCACGTCGCGGGAACTCGCTTTCCGGCGCCGCCGGCGCGATCCAGCCGGTCTCGCCGTCGCTCACCAACTGCCGCGCCGCGTCGCCGTCGACGGCCACGGCCGGCACGCCCCTGGCGAGCCCGTCGAGGAGCGCCCCGCCGAGGGCGACCGTCCCCGACTGCCAGACAAGCCCCACGTGGCCGAGCAGTTCGGGCAGGAGTTCACAGTTGGGCACGACGACGAGCCGCTCGGCGAGCCGCTGCACCCGGGCCCGGCGGAGCACGCGGCCCCGCAGCGGCCCCGCGCCCACGAGCACGTGCTCGAGGTCGTCGCGGACGACGCCAAGCTGATCGATCGCCCAGATGAGCCGCTCCAGCCGCGACGCGGACTCCAGTGGCGCGACGCACAGCGTCCACGTCTTCGCCGGATCAAGCCCGAGCCGGGCGGCGATCTCGTGCCGGGACAGGCTCGGCGCGGCCGGCGGCGTCACGCCGGGAGCGATCACCTCGATCCTGCCGGCGGCGACGCCCAGCCGCCGGGAGGCGGCGGCCGCGCCGGGTGAGGCGGCCACCACGGCGTCGAGACGCCGCAGGCCCGCGGCCAGCCCACGGCCGGCGACGGGCCGCGCGAGCCAGCCGACGGTCCGCACGCCCGGCACGCAGAGCCGCACCGCGGCGAGCGGAAGGATCTGCGATCGGCCCCAGCCGACCACGACGCCGGGCCGCAGCCGCGCCGCGAGGGCCGCGAGGGCCGCGGCCGCAGCCGCGTCGACAGTCGGCCGCCGGCCGACCGGGTGCACGGTGCAGCCCGCGGCGGCGAGGTGGCCCGCCAGGCTGCCCCCCGCCGTCGTCGCCGCGGCGTGCACGGCGAAGCCGGCTGCCTGCAGGCCTGCCGCGACCAGGGCGATCTGGGTTCCAGTGCCGACCGGATCAAGCCCGCGGAACGCGAACAGGATCGGCGTGCGGTGCGAATTGGGCATCGTGCGGTCGTTGCCCGGCGCGGGCGGCGGCAATGTCGGCCTCATCGAGCGCCGCGAGATACGGCAGATGCCGCCAGGCGCCGTTGAAGTCGAGACCATACCCGACGACGAACGCATCGGGAATGTCGAAACCGACGAAGTCGGGCTGGATCGCGACCTCCGCCCGGCCCGCCTTCCGCAGGAGCACGAGCGACCGCACGCGGGCCGCGCCGCGACGGCGGAGTTCCTCCACGAGGGCTTCGAGCGTCCGCCCGGAATCGAAGATGTCGTCCACCAGGAGCACCTCCTGTCCCGTGAGATCGGGCAGGAGGTCGAGCCGGAGTTCGAGCCCACCTGGCGACGTGGCCGTCCCACGGTAACTGCTCGCCCAGACCATGCTCACACGGACCGGGCCTTCGAGCTGCCGGATCAGGTCCGACACGAGCACGATGCTGCCCGTGAGCACGCCGACGACCGTGAGCGGTCGCCGGCCGACCTCGTCGCGGACGGTGGCGGAGAGTCGGCCGACACCGGCGGCGAGTTCGGCGGCGGAGAGCAGGACCTTCATGCCGCACCCGGCTGCGACTCGGCGCCGCCCGGTGCGACGCCCCGCCGCGCAGGATACCCGACGCCGCCGGGAAGGGTAGGATGCCGAAGTCGCCATCATAAGCCCGCACCGATTCATGCCCGCGCCGCGCCCCCACTGGTCCACGATCGCCGTCGCGGGCCGGGAGTGCGAGCTCTTCGCGCCGCCGGAACCGGCGGCCGGCCGCGCGGTGATCTATCTGCACGACCTCGCGGAGGAGCGGCTCGGCGACCTGGCGGTGCTTCGCGATCCACTCGAGGCCGCCCGGCTTCCGGTGCTCGCCCCGCGGTGCGGCCGCTCCTGGTGGCTCGACCGCCCCATGCCCGGCTTCGCGGCCCCGGCGACGGCCGAGCGGCACGTGGTCGATGCCATCCGTGCCGAGGTCGAGCGCCGGTTCGCCGTGCGGCCTCCGGGCATCGCGCTCGTGGGCGTCGGCATGGGGGGCCAAGGGGCCCTGCGGATCGCGTACCGGCATCCCGCGACCTTCCCCGTCGCGGCGGCCATCGCGCCGGCCGTCGATTTCCACCGGGGGATGCGGGAGGCCGGCGACCGCCCCGACGGAGAACTCTTCGACACGCTCTGGGAAGCCTACGGCGACGTGGAGCGGGCCCGACAGGACACCGCGATTCTCCACGTCCACCCGCTGAACTGGCCGCGGCACCAGTTCTTTGCGAGCGATCCCGCCGACGAACGCTGGCACGATGGCGCCGACCGGCTCCACGGCAAGCTCGTGGCCCTCGGCATTCCCCACGCGGCCGTGCTCGAGCCCCGGGCGACGTTCATGGCCGACGCCGCCGCCGCGGCGGTGCGGTTCGTGCAAGCCGCGCTCGATCAGGAGGCCTGCCGCGTGCCGACCGCGTGAGGCGGCGGCACGGGCGGGTCAGGTGCCCGGCAGCGGCCGCGGCGCCAGCGGCGTCGGCCCGCCGCCACCGGGCAGACCTCCCTGCCCCGGGCCGCCGGGAAGGCGGTCGAGGTCGAGGTACCGCACCCCCTCGACATCCACGCGGTTCTGCCGGATCCAGTAGAGGATCTTCTCCGACGCCATCGAGTCGGGCTGGGCACCCGCCTTCAACTGGCGAAACAACTGGGCGTCGGCCCGACCGTCACCCTCGAACACGAGCAGTTCCTTCGCCTCGCTCCACGTGAGACGGGCGCTGCGGGCCGTGAACGCCTCACCCTCCACGAGCACGTTGCCGGTGGCCGCCAGTTCGATCGTGGACCGCGGCTGCCCGGCGGCCGCGGCGGCGGCCGCCGCCTGACCCACGGACAGCACGTCGCTGGCGATCCGCACCACGCCCGCGGCGAGCGGCCCGACGGCGTGGGGGTCGAGCGTGTCGGCCCAGTCGGCGACGGGGCCGTGGATCGCCTCGACCCGCTGGTGGAACTCCATCACGCGCCGGTTGAGGTTGCCCCGCATGCCGCGCTGGAAGTCGACGCCGAGGTAGGTCAACTCGTCCGGACGGCGCGGCGTCGCCACGGGCCGCGCGGGCACGCCCCCGGCGCCGGGGGCCGCGGCGGGGAGACTCATGGCCGGCGGCTGCCCGAGCCGGGTACTCGTCAGGCGGCCGGGGCCCGTGCCCGTCACGTCGCCCGTGACCCGATCGACCACGAGGTCGCGGACGAAGAGCTGCTCCACGGACTTGCCGCCGTCCTCCTGGGTGGACCGGTTCTCGATCCGCACCTTGCTGCCGCACGCGACCCGCACCACGTCGGGCTGCCGCCCGCCGCGCGGGGCCGCGCCGAACTCGAAGGGCCGGTCGAAGACCACGTCGAGCGAGCCTGCCTGCACGGTCGTGGCGTCCGACTTGGCGACCACCTGGTCCACGAACCGGGCCGTGAGCCCGTCGAAGTCGAGTCGGCCCTGCCAGGTGACGTCGAGCCGGCCCGGCGGGCCGCCCGCGGCGGCCGGCGCCGCGGCCCGGGGGCCGGCGAAGCCGAAGCCCTCCAGTCCGCTACCGCCCGCGCCGAGCGGCAGGGTGAGTCGGCCGGCTCCGTCGACGAGCATGCGGTTGCGACCGCGGTCGAACTCGACGATCGGGCCCTCGAGGTCGAGACCCTTGCCGGTGACCTTCGCCGGGCGGCCGGAGACGACGGCCCGGGCGTCGAACCGCTCCGCGCGGGAGAGCTGCAATTGGTCGCCGCGGATCTCGACGCCCGGCTCGGCGACCGCGCCGGCCAGGGGCTGCTCGACCAGGTGGACCTGACCCTCCATCGACATCTCCTCGAGCCTGCCCCCTTCCGGCGCGATCACGACGAGCCCGCGAACCAGGCCGGCCTGGGCGGTCAGCCGCCGCTGCGGCGGGGCCTGCGGTGTCTGCGGCGGCTGCCGGGCCGCCACCGGCTGCGCCGCCGCGGGTGGGGCGGCGACGGGCGGGGCCGCGGACGACGCCGGCGCCGCGGCGGCCGGCTCCGCGGTGCGGTCCCAGAGTTCGAGCCGGGCGGGGCGCGCCGCGGCCGGCGGGG
>JBJTHX010000189.1:0-4755 GCA_046094745.1 Planctomycetia bacterium | reverse complement strand
GTCGGTGGACTGGGCGACGAGCTTGGCCGCGCCGGCCGGGCCGATCGCGAGCGCGAGGAACTTGTCGGGTTCGGGCACCGTGCCGGCGCTTCCCATCACGAGCGCGCCGAGCTTGACGAGTTTCGTGCCCGGCGGCGCCGGGGCCGCCCGTCCACTGTCCGGGCGGGCCGTGCCATACTCGGCGGCCGCGGCACGTCGCCGCGCCGCCCCGCCCACGGCCTCGAGCCCATGCGCCACGACCCCATCGATCCCGCCCTGTTCACCACCAACCGGCGCCGCCTCGTGGCGGAACTGCCCGGCCACGCCCTGGCGGTCGTGCACGCCGCCGACGTGCAGCCCACGACGGGCGACGGCACCCGCCGGCTCCACCCGGCCGGCGACCTCTTCTGGCTGACGGGCATCGAGCAGGAGGAGACCGTCCTCGTGCTCGCGCCGCGGGCCGCCGACCCGCTGCGGCGGGAGATGCTCTTCGTGCGGCAGCCGAACGAGCAGCTCGCGCAGTGGGAAGGCGACAAGCTCACGCAGGAGAAGGCCGCGGCCGTCTCCGGCGTGGCCCGGGTCCACTGGCTCTCCGAACTGCCGGCCATCCTCCATGCCCTGATGTGCGAGTGCGAGTCGGTGTGGCTCGATCTCAACGAGCACGAGCGGGCGGCGCACGAGGTCGAGGACCGCGATCTCCGCCTGACCCGCCGGCTGATCGCCCGCTATCCCCTGCACCGCTACGAGCGGCTCGCGCCCGTGCTGCGGCGGCTGCGGGCCGTGAAGAGCCCGGCCGAGGTCGACCTGATCCGCCGCGCCGTCGACATCACCGACGCCGGCCTGCCGGAAGTATTTCATGCACGGCCTGGGCCACTCGCTGGGCCTGGGCGTCCACGACCTCGCGCCGGTCGACGGCCCCCTGGCCCCCGGCTGGGTGATCACGGTGGAGCCGGGCATCTACATTCCCGCGGAGGGGCTCGCCATCCGGCTGGAGAACGACATCCTCATCACCGACCAGGGCCCGGTCGACCTCGCGGCCCACGTGCCGATCGCGGCCGACGAGATCGAGCAACTCATGGCCCGGCCGCGCCGGGCCTGACGCCCGCCGGCCCGCGGCCTCACAGGAGCCGGTCGAGCACGAGCACGCCGGCGAGGCCCACGACGGCCACGATCGTCTCCATCACGGTCCAGCTGCGGACGGTGTCGCCGATCGAGACGTTGAAATACTCCTTGAACAGCCAGAACGCCCCGTCGTTGACGTGCGAGGCCACGAGGCTGCCCGACCCGATCGCCAGCACCATCAGGTTCGGGTCGACGTCGCCCGCGGCGACCAAGGGCCCCACGATGCCCGCGGCCGTCAGGCCCGCCACGGTCGCCGACCCGACGCAGACGCGGATCGCCGCGGTCACCAGCCAGGCCAGCAGCAGCGGGTCGAGCGGCACGCCGGTCAGCGAGGCCGCGATCGCCTTGTCGACCTTGCTCTGCACGAGCACCTGCTTGAAGGCGCCCGAGCCGGCGATCACCAGCAGCGTGGGGGCGACGTCGGAGATCGCCGTCACGAAGATGTCCATCACGCCGGCCAGCGACCGGCCGCGGCACAATCCCAGCGCGACGGCCGCGAAGGCCAGGGCCACGAGCATCACCACGTCGGCGTCCGACACGAACCGCAGCACGCCCGCCAGCGGCGAGTCGCCGTGCACGAAGAAGCCGGCCAGCGTCGCCGCGAGCAGCAGGATCGCCGGCAGGAGCGCCGCCACGAAACTCACTGCGGCGCCCGGCAGGCTCTCCTCGGGCAGCGTCTTGGCGGCGAAGGAGGCCAGCGGCCGAGCCTCGATGCCGGAGAGCGTGCGGGCGAAGACCGGGCCGGCGAGGATGATCGCCGGGATGGCGATCAGGCAGCCGTAGATCAGCGTCCGGCCGAGGTCGGCCCCGAACTGGGCGACGAGCGCGGTGGGCGCCGGGTGCGGCGGCAGCAGGCCGTGGGCCACGCTCATCGAGGCCAGGGCCGGCAGGCCGACCACCAGCGGCGGCAGGCCGTAGCGGCCCGTGACGGCGAAGATGATCGGCACGAGGAGCACGAAGCCCACGCCGTAGAACAGCGGGATGCCGACGACGAAGCCCGTGAGGGCCATCGCCCAGGCCATCCGCTGCCGCCCGAAGGCGTCGACCATCACGGCGGCGATCTTCTGGGCGGCGCCGCTCTCGACCACGAGCTTGCCGAGCATCGCCCCGGTCACGATCACGATCAGGAGGTCGCCGAGGATGGTGCCCAGGCCCTTGCGGATCGCGCCGGGAATGTCGGCCGGCGGGATGCCGAGGGCGGCCGCCGCGGCGGCCGAGACGAGCACGAACGCCAGGAACGGGTGGACCTTGCCCCAGGCCACCATGACGACGAGCGCGACCAGCGCGGCCGCGACGACCAGCAGGCTCATGCCCGGCTCCTTCAGGCCAGCTCGAAGACGGCCTCGATCTCCACCGGGATGTCGTCCGGCAGCGAGCCCATGCCGACGGCGCTGCGGACGCCGACGCCCAGGTCCGGCCCCCAGACGGCGGCGAACAACTCGCTGCAGCCGTTGAGCACGTAAGGGTGCCGCTCGAAGTCGGCGGTGGAGTTCACCATGCCCAGCACCTTCACCACCCGCTTGACGCGGTCGAGGCTGCCGAGGCTCGCCACCAGCGTGGCCAGGATCGTCAGGCCCACCTGCCGGGCGGCGTGCTTGCCGGCGTCGGCGTCGAGGTCGCGGCCGACGCGGCCCCGCATCTTCGTGCCGTCGGCGAGGAGCGGGCCGTGCCCCGAGACGTAGAGGTGCGGCCCGACCACCAGGCAGGGCTTGTAGACGCCGGCCGGCGCGGGGGCGGGCGGCAGGACGAGGCCGAGGGCCGCGAAGGCTGTGGAGGGGGTCATCGGCGGCGGTTCCGGGGGGTCAGTCGTGGTATTCGAACGTGTAGCGGCCCGGCTGCGGGATCGGATAGGTGCCGTCCTCCCGGCGGGCCAGCGGGGCGGGCGAATCGTCCGCGAGCGACTCGACGCCCGCGGTCAGGTCGTCTTCCAGGTTGAGCATCTCGTCGTAGGTGATCGGCTTGCCGGTGTGGGCCGCGAACCGCCCCATCGCCGTCGCCAGGCTCGCCTCGGCCCCGCGGACGGCCTCGTTGTAGGGCTCGTCCTTGACGATCGCGTTGACGAGGTGCTCCCACTCGACGCGGTAGGGATTCGGCTCCGGCTGCTCGGCCGTCCACGCGATGGCGTCGTCCACCATCTTCTGCCCCTTGTAGATCGTGCACTTGGCCGGCTTGTGGCCCCGCGTGGAGATCGTGAACGCCCCCTTCGAGCCGGTGCCGTAGACGCCGAACTTGTTGACGCCGTTCTTGATGTGCTGGCCGGCGTAGAAGAACTTCGTGCCGTCGGGGAACGTGTACTCGATGGCGTAGTTGTCGAAGTTCTGGTCGGTGAGCTTGCCGGGGAACTGCCGGCCGCCGACGGCCTCGGCCTTCTCCGGCCAGGCGCCCCGCATCCAGCACACCTCGTCGATGTGGTGGACGTAGTAGTCGCTGAAGATGCCGCCGCTGGCCCACAGGAAGCCGTGGAACCGCTTCACCTGCCACTGGAGTTCCGTCATCCCTTCCGGCGGCCAGGGGAACAGGTCCATGTTCTGCGCCGCCTGGTGCATGCGGTGGCCATAGAACGAGAGCAGTTCGCCGGCCTCGCCGTTCTGCAGCCGCTCGAAGAGTTCCTGCCGCCGGTCGCAGTGGCGGCACATCAGCCCCACGCCCACCTTCAGCTTCTTCTCCGTCGCCTTCGCCGCCAGGGCGATGATCCGGCTGGTGCTCGGCCCGTCGATCGAGACGGGCTTCTCCATGAAGACGTGCAGCCCCTTCTCGATCGCCGCGGCGAAGTGAACGGCCCGGAAGGCCGGCGGCGTGGCCAGGATCACGATGTCGCCCGGGCGGAGGGCTTCCATCGCCTGCCGGTAGGCCGCGAAGCCGACGAACGACCGCTCCTCCGGCACGTCGACCCGCTCCTTGAACTGCTCGGTCAGCGACCGCTTGGCGATGTCGATGCGGTCCTTGAAGACGTCAGCCATGGCGACCACCTTCAGGGGCGCCTGGGCCGCGGAGAGCGCGTCGACGGCCGCGCCGCCGCCGCGGCCGCCGCAGCCGACGAGCGCCACCTGGATCTCGTCGCTGCCCGCCGCGTGGACGGCGCCGCCCGCGAGCAGCGGGCCGACGGCGGCGGCCCCGGCCACGCCGCCGAGGAACCGGCGTCGCGAGGGGACGAGGAGTCTGCGGGGCGGCTGGACGATGTCGGTCATGACGGGCTCCCGTGAGAAGCGGTTCAGCCGCCGTAGGCCTGCGCCGTCGGAGCGCGGGCCAGGTCGGCTGCGAGCGGCCGGTGCGGGCGGATGCCGAGCCGGGCCAGGTCGCCATGATACGCCCGCACCCCCTCCTCCGCACCGAGGTCGCCGTCGGCGACCGCCCGGAGGATGCGGACGAACGTCGGCTGGTGCTCCGCGGCGTTGATCTTGCGGCCGAAGAGCGCCACCCGGGCCCCGTGGGCCTTGGCATCGGCCAGGAGGCCGAAGGCGTCGTGGGTGGGGCCGGCGCCACCCCCCAGGATTCCGACCACGAGCGAGCGGTCGTAGGCCGCCAGTTGCTCGGTGACCTCGGGCCCGAGATCCGGGATCTTGAGAAACACGGGCCGGCCGGCCCGGGGCACGCCCGCCAGGCAGCGGACGACGTGGTCGGCCAGGAACCGGGCCACGTCCCGCGGGCGGTCGC
>JBJTHX010000188.1:0-3371 GCA_046094745.1 Planctomycetia bacterium | reverse complement strand
GTAGTGCACCATGCCGTCCGGTGAAAAAGACAGGCCGAGGGTCCACCAGCCGAGCTCTTCGATCGCCGGACCGCGGATCTCTCCGCCGCGGCGACCGCTGCGGACGCGGATGTAGGCGGAGTCTTTGTCGATCTTTTTCTTGGGATTGGCCGGCTCGAAGCAGACGAACATCCCCGGCCAGTACTCCTCGAGGCCGAACCGCCCCTCTTGCGGATGGTCGTCGGCGGTGATGATGGCGTGGGTGAAGCAGCCGGCACGGAACCCGAAGGAGGGCCCGCTCCGCCGCTCCCACTGCTCGAACGGGGGCATGTAGACCCGCACCACGACGCTCGGGCTGTCGGCGACCGACATGCTGCGGCCGGTCACCCGCGGGAGATTGAAGATCAGGTCGTCCTGCTGCATCTGATAGGTGACTCGCCCCGGAATGCCGGCGTTGAGCGAGGCCATCAACAGGCCGTGGCTGCTGCCATCGAGACCGGGAGCCGGCAGCTCGACCCGCTTGACGACGTCGGGCGTACCCCGCTTCGGCCCCTCGAACCAGCGGCCGTTGGCGCTTTTGCCCAGCGGGCCGCGCATCCGCTTGTCCTGCTCCTCGGAACTCTTGGGGTGGTTGTAGTACCACTTCCACGTCTCGTCCTCGAAGTCGTCGACGACGCCCTTGACGAGGGAGCCGGTGCCGGGAACAAGGACGGGCCGCTTGGGGGCGGCGGGCTTCACGGCCGCAGCCTTCGGCGCCGCGGGCTTCACGGCCGGCGCGGCGGCTGCGGGGGTCGCTTCTTCCGCCAGCGCGATGCCCAGACAAGCAGGCAGGCAGGCGATCGCCAGGATCGTGCGACGAAACATCCTTCGGTCCTCCCTCGAATGCACAATGCCAATCCAACTGATGAGTGGTATCGACCTCGCAAATCCGACGAATCCAGCGGGCCATCCGCTGCCCGGGGTATCGCCGACCGCTGGCCGGAAGACCGCAGCCCCCCGCGGCTTCCCGGCGGACCGGCGCTCCCCAGCCTTCCCATCCTGCCGGCCGGCGACGGTGAGCGCGGCCGTCGTGGCAAGGACATCTGGCGGCGCGACCGCGGCTTCGTCACAACCCTGCCCGCTCGGGCGTCTTCCATCACTCCCTGATTCGCATACGGCCATGTCTCCCAGCCCGCACCCGCGTCTCTTCGCCCCATCGTGGCTGCCCGCCGTCTGTGCCATCTGCGGCCTGGTCGCGCAGGCCGCCGATCCGCGGCACGAGCCGCCTGCGCGCGGTCCGCAACGGTCGCACATCCAGTCTGTGGGTGAGATCGCGGCGACCGCGCCCCGGCATGAGGACGCCCTCGGCCTGCGGCTTTCCCGCGCCTCGACGGTGCTTCGGCAACAACTGGCGCTGACCCGCGGCGCAGGGCTCGTGGTCGAGGATGTGACGCCCGGCTCCCGCGCGGCCCGCGCGGGCTTCAAGCAGCACGACGTGCTCGTGATGCTCGACGACCAACTACTGCTGCTGCCCGAGCAACTCGCGGCACTCGTCGAGGCGGCTCCGGTCGACACTCCGATGGCATGCACCGTGCTGCGTGGCGGCCGCAAGGTGCAGTTGCCGCTTGGCAGCGCCGGCCCGAGCGGGGTCGCCACGGCGGCGCCATCGACCGGACTGCGGGCCACCGAGTCGGCCCTGGCGATCGTCCGCGAGGCCGGGGGCATCTCCCGGCCCGCCGCGGGCCGCCGCGAGCCCTCGGCCGCAGCCCCGGCCCGGCTCAGGCGGCTCGCCGCCGAGACGCTCCTCCGCCAGGATGCCGACTACCATATCCGCCTCACCGGCGGCGAGGAGACGCGGCTCGTCGTCACCGACACCCAGGGCCGCGTCGTCTTCGACGATGCGATCGACTCGCCCGAAGCCCGCAGCCGCATGCCGGTCACGGTGCGACAGCGGGTCGAGGAGATGGAGCGGTCATTGGAACGGCGGCCGGCCAGGCCGGCGGCCGAAATCGGCCGCCTCGACGTCGCACCGATCGAAGTCCGCTAGAGCGCATCCGAGTTCCCGGTGGCGCCGGCTCGGGGGCGGCAAAAGTCGCCGCTTCGCGTTCCCGCGGATTGTCGCTGATGGCCGAAGCGGCCATAGGCTCCTCGAGCGTTCGCCGACCCCCTTCGCCTACCCCGCTTGATTCACCCGGGCGTCGCATCGTGCGACGCGACGTCTTTACCACCCGACCTGGGCGATGTCCTTCGGAATCTTCACGCGAACCCTCGCCCTCCGGGCTCCGTTCGCTTGGCGGGCCTCCGCCCGCTGGGCTGGGCGTCGCATCGTGCGACGCGACGTCTTTACCACCCGACCTGGGCGATGTCCTTCGACCATCCGCCACCGGCGGAGCGGGAGGGGGCGGGTGACGAGCCGCCGCGGCCCAGCGTCCGCCACGGGTCCGGACCGGTGAACACGCCGCCGGGGAGCTGGATCACCCACGGGCCGGCGCCACGCGACATGCGCGAGAACGACTCCTCCATCCGGCGGCGCTGGATCTCCTGCTGCCGCCGTAGCCGCCGGCGGTCGGCCTCGGCCGTGGCCGCCGTATAGGCGGCCCGGGCGGCCTGTGCCGCCTCAGCCGACGCCTTGATCGAGTCCTCGTACTGCATCCGTTCCAGCAACGCCTTGGCCGTCTCCAGCATCCCGTTCGCGCCGCGGACATCCGCCTGAACGCCCTCGGCGTACCAGGCGGCGACCCGCCTCAGGACGGCGTCGGACTCCTCGATGTCGTCGATCGCCTGCCGGGCCAGCCGATCGTCCTCGTCGGCCAACTGCTCGGCCCGCACGGCCGTGTCTTCGGCGGCATCGACGAGCTGCTTCACCTGCCGCAGGTCGGGCCGGCCCACGGCGAGGCCGCCGTCGGCCACCTCGAGGATGCGGCCCGCCTCGCGGCACCGCTCGTTCGCCCGCACCCGGTCGGTCCGCTGGCGGTGCAGCCGCTGCTCCAGCCCGTCGAGCCGCAGCCGCACCTTGTCCCGTCGAGGCGGCAGGGCGGCCCGCAGCTCGTCGAGCTCGTCACGACGGTCGGCGACCGCCGCCTGGCAGCCCTCGACCCAGTCTTCCTGCCGCACCGCCTCCTCGAGGAGCGCCACCGCCCGGAAGTAATGCTGCCGCCCGTGATCGGCGGCGGACCGTGCTTCCTCGATGAGCATCCGCACACGGCCCAGGCCCTCGTCCGCCTTGACCAGGTTGTCGGCCACGTCGGACCAGGAACTCTCCGCGTAGGCGGCTTGCAGTTGCTCCAGCGCCCGCTCCGCCTGGCCGCGCCGGCTGGCAAGCGCCTCGAGCCTGGCGGCGCAGGTCGGCAGCAGGTCTTCGGCCCGCGACCGGGCAGCGACGATGCTCTCGAGGAGGGCGGCGGCCGCGACGC
>JBJTHX010000187.1:0-6328 GCA_046094745.1 Planctomycetia bacterium | reverse complement strand
GGAATGGACGTGGCTCGAGCCGCGGCTCGAGGCGGCCACGGCCGACCTCGCCTGCGGCGCGACGGCCGTCAACTGCTTCGTCCACGACGA
Organism: Planctomycetia bacterium; assembly: GCA_046094745.1. Classification (GTDB taxonomy): domain Bacteria; phylum Planctomycetota; class Planctomycetia; order Pirellulales; family UBA1268; genus QWPN01. Next base: position 6,238 of record JBJTHX010000187.1, on the reverse strand, counting down.
CCTCGGCGCTGCCACCCTCGAGCGGCTCGCCGCGGCCGGCGTGCGGCTGGTCACGCTCCGCTGTGCCGGCTTCAACCAGATCGACCTCGCGGCGGCGGCCCGGCTCGGGCTGCCGGTGACCCGCGTGCCGGAGTACTCGCCGCACGCCGTCGCCGAGCACACGGTGGCGCTGATGCTGATGCTCGATCGGCGGCTGCACAAGGCCTACAACCGCGTCCGCGAGGGCAACTTCTCACTCGACGGGCTGCTCGGCTTCGACCTCCACGGCCGCACCGTGGGCGTCGTCGGCACGGGACGGATCGGCCGGCGTGTCGTCGAGATCCTGCTCGGCTTCGGCTGCCGGGTGCTGGCCCACGACCCGCACGCCCCGGCCGACCTGGCGGCCCGGGGCGTCGCCTTCGTGCCGCTCGACGACCTGTTCGCGGCCGCCGACGTCGTCACGCTGCACTGCCCGCTGACGCCGGCCAGCCACCATCTCATCGACGCCCGGGCGATCGGCCGGATGAAGCCCGGCGTGATGATCATCAACACCAGCCGCGGCGGGCTGGTCGACACCCGGGCGGTGATCCAGGGCCTGAAGAGCGGCCGGATCGGCCACCTCGGCCTCGACGTCTACGAGGAGGAGGCCGACCTGTTCTTCGCCGATCTCAGCGACACCGTGATCCGCGACGACGTGTTCATGCGGCTGCTCACCTTCCCCAACGTCGTCGTCACCGCGCACCAGGCGTTCTTCACGAGCGACGCCCTGCGGGCGATCGCGGACCAGACGGTCCGCAACCTCGTGCACTTCCACCGGGGCGAGCCGCTCGAGGCGGTCGTCACAGCGTGAGCGGCCCGGCCCGTCAGCCGACCAGGTCGTGGATCACCCGCCCGCCCACGTCCGTGAGGCGGAAGTTGCGACCGTTGTGGCGGTAGGTGAGCCGCTCGTGGTCGATGCCGAGCAGATGGAGGAGCGTGGCGTGCAGGTCGTTGACGTGCACCTTGTTCTCGACCGCCTTGTAGCCGAAGGGATCGGTGGCGCCGTAGTGGAAGCCGCGCTTCGCTCCGCCGCCGGCCAGCCAGAGCGTGAAACCGTTGGGGTTGTGGTCCCGGCCCTTGCCCCCCTGCGAGTCGCTCGTGCGGCCGAACTCGCCCCCCCAGATCACGAGCGTGTCGTCGAGCATGCCGCGGCTCTTGAGGTCGGCCAGCAGCGCCGCCGCCGGCCGATCGGTCGCCAGCCCGCACTCGCGGTGGTTCGACTCGACGTTGTTGTGGCCGTCCCAGGGCACGTCGTCGACGGCCCCGTCACCCCGCGTGTTGCGGCCGGCGAAGATCTGGATGAACCGCACGCCCCGTTCCAGGAGCCGCCGCGCCGTGAGGCACTGCCGGGCGAACACCCGGCACTGCGGATCCTCGGTGCCGTAGAGCGCGTGCGTGGCCTGCGACTCGCGGGACAGGTCGAGGGCCTCGGGCGCGGCCGTCTGCATCCGGTAGGCCAGTTCGAAGCTCGAGATCCGGGCCGCCAGGTCGGCCTGGCTGGGGCGGGCCTCCGCGTGGGCCACGTTGATCGCCGCGCTCAGGTCGAGTTCCGCCCGTTGCGCCGCGAGCGATTGGCCGGGCCGGAGCACGAGGTTGTCGATCGCCACGGGGCGGCGGGCGTCGATCGCCAGGGCCTGGTGGCTCTTCGGCAGGAATCCGGCCGACCAGATCTGGTCGTCGCCGCGCGGCTTCCGCTCGTGCATGACGACGAAACTCGGCAGGTCGTGGTTCATGCTGCCGAGGCCGTAGTCGAGCCAGGCTCCCATGCTCGGCATGCCGGGCCGGTTGAACCCGCACATCAGTTCCATCGCCGCCGGGGCGTGGTTGTTGGCCCGCAGGTACATGGAGTGGATGAAGCACATCTCATCCACGTGCCGGGCCAGGTGCGGGAAGATCTCGCTGACCCAGGTGCCCGACTGGCCGTGCCGGGACCATTGAAAGGGGCTGGCCAGGCACTTGCCGCTGGTCTGGAAGAAGCCCACCTGGCTGTCGGCGCCGGGCAGGGACTGACCACCGCGGGCCTGGAGTTCGGTCTTGTAGTCCCAGGTGTCGACGTGCGACGGGGCCCCCGTCATGAACAGCCAGATCACCCGCTTCGCCCGCGGCGCGTGGTGCGGGAGCGCCGCGGGAGCGGGTCCCGCGACCGCACTCGCCCGCGACTCCTCGCCGAGCAGCGCGGCCAACGCCAGGCCGCCGAAGCCGAGCCCCGCCTCGCGCAGGAACCGCCGCCGGCCCGGGAGCGCCAGTTCACCGAGGCGGTGCCCGGGGCCGGCCGCGAGGCTGCCGCCGGCGCCGGCCGCGAATTGATCGGCGGCTTGGTCAATCGACATACACGAACTCGTTGAGGCAGAAGATCAGTTGGCAGACGTCCGCCACCGCGGCCTGCCGCGCGGCGGGATCGGCGGCGGCCGCACGGGAGGCCAGCAGGGCGGTGAACCGCTCGCGTTCCGCGGCGGTCGGCCGCCGGGCCAGGGCCGCCATGAAGCAGGCGTCGATCGTGGCCGCGGGCTCGGCGGCGGCCGTCGCCCCGCTCACCTTCGCGGCGAGCCCCTCGGCCGCCGACCGCACCAGCGGCGCGTTGAGCATCGCCAGCGCCTGCGTCGGCACCGTCGCGACGCCCCGGGCGCCCACCGACTGCACCGGCTCCGGCTGGTCGAACACCTGCAGGAAGCCGATCGGCTCGCTGCGCTTGACCGTCAGGTAGATGCTCCGCCGCGGCGCGTTCACGTCGATGCCGGCCCGGCCGTACATCGTCTCGTCGAGCATGCCGCCGACGACGAGCAGCGCGTCGCGGATCGCCTCCCCCTCGAGCCGCAGGGGCTTGCGGTGCCAGAGCAGACGGTTGTCGGGATCCCGAGCCCGGTGAGCCTCGTCGACGGCCCCGGACTGCCGGTAGGTGGCGCTCGTCACGATCAGGCGGTGGAGGGCCTTGAGGCTCCAGCGGTCCGCCACGAGCCGGTTGGCCAGCCACTCGAGAAGTTCCGGGTGGGAGGGCGGATCGCCCTGCGTGCCGAGGTCGTTGGGCGTGCCGACGATGCCGCGGCCGAAGTGCTGGTGCCAGAGGCGGTTGACGATCACGCGGGCCGCCAGCGGGCCGGCTCCCCGGTCGACGTCGGCGAGGAAGGCGGCCAGGCCGAGCCGGGAATCGGCGAGCGGCTCCGTGCCGGGGCCCGCGAGGATCGCCTGCTCGGCGGCGTCGGCCGCGATCGTGGCGAGCACGAAGCCCGGGGCCGCCCGGCCCTGCTTGCGGCCCACCTCGCCGCGGGCCAGCACGAACACGTCCTGGCTGCCGCTCATGACGGCCTGCGAGTTGGTCGAGATCACCCACGGGCCGTTCGTGGCGGAGTAGACCTTCGTCAGTTCGGGCTTCGGCTCCTGCGCGTCGCTGGCGGCCACGGCCGCCGCCAGGCCGCCGGCTTCGGCGTCGAGCCGCGCGAACCAGCGGAGCAGTTCGGCCGACACGGCCTCGTCGGCCGGATCGCGGCCGGCGGCCCGCGCCTCGTCGAGGACGGTGGCCAGTTCGGAGGCCGCCTGGGGCACGGCGGCCGCGGTCAGGTCGACGTCGTCCACGGCGTGACTGACGGCCATCCGCACCCGGGAGAGGCCCGGCCGCTCCTTGGCGAACTCGAGCACCACGGTGATCTCGGTGCCCCCCGCGAACCCGAGCGGCTGCTCGAAGGCGAACACGGCGGCATGATCCCGGCCCGCGGGGCCGGCGGCCGACCAGCCCGTGTCGACGGCTTCGTCGAGCGTATCTTCGAGCGGGTAGCCCTCCGCCGCGGAGGTCGCCCAGACGGCCCGCAGTTGGGCGTCCCCCGCGGCCGGCTGTACCGCGGCGTCGAGCGGCTTCGCCCGCACGCGGATCCTGGCCAGGCAGAAGTCGCCGTCCTTGCCCGTGCCCGGCCCGCCCCCCGGCGCCGTCGGGCTCGCGAGCGCCTCCAGTCGCAGGCCGCGCAGCCCCCGGCGGTGCGTGCGGAACGTGAGCGAGTAGGTGTCCCGAAGCTCGACCGGGCCCGCCGCGGCGACCACGGAGCCGGGCTCCTCGACCAGGTTCGCCTTGAAGGCGGACTTGAATGCCTGCGGGGCCAGCGCGATCCAGGTCGCGTCGACCAACTGCCGCGGCGCCTCCCCGGCGAGCCACCGGGTGATGCGGCCCGGCAGTTCCTCGCGGCGGTAGCGGTCCGCAGCGGCGACGACCGGCGCCCGCTCCGCAAGCCAGGCCTCCCGCCGCTGATGCGTCTTCGCCGGATCGAGATCGATGCCCGTGTCCCGCTGCACCGCCTTGCCGAGACAGGCGATCATGGCGTAGTAGTCGCGGTGGCCGATCGGGTCGTACTTGTGGTCGTGGCAGCGGGCGCAGCCGATCGTCATGCCCAGCACGCTCGCCCCGAGCGTGCTCACCATGTCGTCGAGCTGGTCGTAGCGAATCGGCTCCACCGTCTTGGCCGTCACCTGCCCCGGATACGGGCCGGCGACGAGGAAGCCGGTCGCGGCCGTGGCATCGAAGTCGCCGGGCCTGACGAGGTCACCGGCCACCTGCAGCCGGAGAAACTCGTCGTAGGGCAGGTCGGCGTTGAACGCCTTGATCACCCAGTCGCGGTAGTGATGGGCCGACGGCCGTTCGCCGTCGAACTCGTAGCCGCCGCTCTCGGCGAACCGCACCGTGTCGAGCCAGTGGCGGGCCTGGCGTTCGCCGAACCGGGGGCTGGCCAGGAGCCGATCGACGAGCTTCTCGTAGGCATCGGCCGCGTCGTCGGCGAGGAAGGCCGCCAGGTCCTCGGGCGTGGGCGGCAGGCCGGTGAGGTCGAAGCTCACGCGGCGGGCGAGCGGCGCCTTGGCGGCCTCGGGGGCCGGCGCGATGCCCGCCTCCTCCTGGCGGGCGAGGATGAACCGGTCGATGTCGTTCCTGGCCCAGCCCGCCGCCTTCACCTGCGGCGGCGCGACCGGCGCGAGCCGGCGGTACGACCAGTGCTGCCGGCCGGCCGCGACGTCGATCGTCCGCTCGTCGACCGTGGGGAGGGGCTCCTCGCGTGGATCGGGCGCTCCCATGTCGATCCAGGTCTCGAAGTCGGCGATCACCTCGTCCGGCAGCCTCCCGGCCGGCGGCATCTCGAAGCCGTCGTGCTTGAGCGCCGCGAGGAGCAGGCTCTGCGCCTTGTCGCCGGGCACCACCGCCGCCCCGCTCTCGCCCCCCTTCGCCAGCCCCGCGCGGGAGTCGACGAGCAGACCGGCCTTCAGCCTGCCGGCCTGCAGGGCCTCCGCCGAGTGGCATTCCTGGCAATGCCGCGCCAGGACGGGCCGGATCTTGGCCTCGAAGAAGTCGAGTTGCTCGGGCGTCGGGGCGGCCGCCGCGGTCGTCGACACGAGCAGGGCCAGCCCGAGCCAGAGGCGGTTGCGGTCGGTGCGGATGGGCGTTTGCATGCACAGAGCCCGTGGTTGTGGCGTCCGCCGAGTTGTGAGGACCGACCGCCTCATTCTATATCGGCCTGCCGGGGCTGCACCTTCGGCGGCGGCCGTCAGCCGATCCCGGCCGCGACCCGCAGTTCCCCGATTTCGCGGGCGTACCCGCCGGAGAGAATCGGGAACCGGCACCAGGTCTTGGGGTCGAGGTTCTCGTCGTCGAGGTGGAAGGAGGGCGCGTACCGCTCCCGCTTCCACTGGTTGCGGCTCCAGAGCGTGAAGAACTTCTCCGTCCAGCGGGCCAGCTGGCGCGGATCGTGGCCGGGGAACTCGGCCTCCAGCCGCCGCCAGACCTCGAGGGGCCCGAGCCGGTCGCGGATCGCGTGCCGCTCGGGGCGGTCGAGCACGTCGAGGGCATGAGGTCGGCCTCGTCGGTCTGGCCGGCCGCTGCCGGCCGCAGTTCCGCGGTCGGGGCCTGGGCGTTCACGGCGGCCAGCGCGGAGACGGGCCCCAGCCCCTCGGGCCCCGCCACCTCCAGCCACTGGAGCCAGCGCCGCAGGTAGGCCTTGTCGATGCCGGCGATCGGCGCGATGCCGCCGGACGTGTCGCCGTCCATCGTGGCGTAGCCCACCGCGGCCTCGGAACGATTGCTCGTGGACACGAGCAGTTTCCCGGACAGGTTGGCGAGCATCCACACGCCCGGCGAGCCGGCGCAGAGCCTGCGCCTCGCGGCGCTCCCGCACGACGGCTTCGAGATGCCGCCGGCCGGGAGGCTGCCGGACGAGGTGATCGCCGACTTCGAGACCTGGATCGACATGGG
>JBJTHX010000186.1:0-11344 GCA_046094745.1 Planctomycetia bacterium | reverse complement strand
TCCACGAGGTCGCCCTCCCAGAAGCAGAAGTCGGGGCAGGCCGTCCACCGGCCCGCGCGGACGAGTTCCGCATGCCGGCCGACGTGGTTGGTGAGTTCCAGCAACAGCGCGAACGTCGCCTGGGCCACGTTCGGCGTGCCGTACTCGGGCACGTTGCACACCGGGATGCCACGCTCACGGGCCGCGGCCACGTCGACGATGTTGTAGCCGGTGGCCAGCACGCCGATGCACTTCAGCCGCGGCAGCGCGGCGATCGTGGCCCGATCGAGGGGCATCTTGTTCGTGAGCACGACGTCGGCGGCCGCCGCCCGTGCCACCACGTCGGCCGCCGCGGTGCGGTCGTGCGCGGCGACCGCCCCGAGCCTCTCCAACGGCTCCCACGAGAGGTCGCCGGGGTTCGTCGTCCAGCCATCCAGAATGGTGATGTTCATGGTTCCTGTCCCGCGGCCCCACCGCCCGGCCTTCAACGCCGAAAAACCGCCCCTTTCGGGCCGCGTCGAAAATTTTTTCCGCTTTGGCACGCCGGCTGCATTTCCTCACAGCCGTTCGGGAGACGACCAGCGGTGGTCGCCTCCGCAAGGTCATCGAGGCAAGGAAGGTAGCGGACTTCACGCCGATTGTCGCGGCCGCGGGCGCCCCGTCGTGGGTTTGCCACAGGTCGCGGCGGATTCGGCGGGATTTTCGCAGGCATCAGGGAGCGTCGTTCGTGTTTTTCGCCGTCTTCAGAAACCACCTGGGCCAGTCGGCCCGGCCGTCCGCGGCCGGGTTCCGGTCTCACTATTTTGGTGATTCGCTCACCAGCCTGGTGACCGACCTCGTTCGGGCGGCGGCGGCGGCGTTTTTCCCGGGACAGACCCCGCTTTGGCTGCTCGCCCAGCCCGTCCGCTGCCCGGCCAAGCCGGCCCGGCGGCACCCACCGTTCTCGGGGGCGCTCGTCCCCGCTCGTTCGTTCGTCGTTCGTTCGTCGTTTCACGCTCCGGCGGCCTTCGGCCGGCCGGGCACTTTTTGAAAGGAACTGTCTCATGAAGAGCATTCGTTCGCTGTTCATTCGCGGCCTCGGGGCCGCGGTCACCCTCGCCGTCGTCGCGTTCTGCTCGCTGAACGCCCAGGCCGAGTTGGTGTATGGAGAACTCGAATCGGCGGTCGTCGCGCCGATCGACACGTCCGCGACCGATTCCGCGTCGCAGGAAGACGTGAAAGTGAATTGGCTGGCCCACGGCTTCGCCGCCGGCATGCCGAGCCAGTCGGCCGCGGGGGCGATGACCCTCGGCGTGGCCGACACCGACCCGGGCACGATCCCGCTGTCGGCTGCGATCTTCGCATCGCAGGATGCCTCGCAGACCCCGCCGGTCGATGCGTCCGACGTCACGAACGTCGAGGCGATCGAGAAGTTCATGAACAAGCACGCCACGACGGTGGATCCGAACGCGGTCTACTCCCTGGTGTTGAGCAGCGGCAGCTGGCAGATCAGCGCGGGCCTCCGGCTGACGCCCTCCGATCGCAGCGACTTCGGCAGGCTGTCCGCCCGGGCCGCGGCGAGTCCCGCGCCGACGATCCCCCGGGGCCCGTGGAGCAACGCCGCGGGTGAGGACTCTCCCAGTGCCTCCGACGCGGAGGGCCTGAGCATGGAGGCCGTGCCCGAGCCGTCCTCGGCCATCGTCGCCGGCTTCGGCATCCTCGGCGTGGCCGTGATGAATCGCCGCCGTCGGCGGTCCTGAAACGTCGCGGCCGCCCCGCGAACGACGAACGAAACGAACGAGGGCCGCACCGGCGTCGAGCCGGTGCGGCTTTTTCGTGCGCTAACGCCGGCCGACGATCCGGCCCGCTATATTGAGGCCGGTGCCGCCCCGCCCACGGACCCGCCGACCGGTCGCCCGACCAGCCCTTCCGTCCACAGGATGCTTCCCATGACCGGCTTGCCGCTGCGGCTCACCGCCGTCGTCGTGCTCGCCGGCATCTTTTGCCTGCCGCTGCGGGCGGAGGATCCGCCTTCGAGCGACGCCGCGAAGGCGGCCTACGCCTCGGCGGCCGCCCTGCAGAACCGCGAAGCCTGGGAACTCGCCGCGGAGGAGTGGCAGGCCCTGCTCAAGGCGCACCCGCAGGATCCGCTTGCCCTCAAGGGCCGCTACTACCTGGCGATCTGCCAAGCGAAGGGCGGCAACTGGCCCGAGGCCGCGAAGACGCTCGATGCGGTCGTCGCGAGCAAGGCGGATCCCGCCACGCTCGGCCTCGCCCGGTGGGAACTCGGCCGCGGCAGTTTCGAGGCGGCCCAGGCGAAGCCGTCGCCGGAGGCCTATGCCGCCGCCGCGGCCCGCCTCCGCGAGTTCGTCGACAAGAGCCCGGCCGCGCCGCAGACCGCCGACGCGGTGCACTTCCTCGGCGAGTCGCTCTGGCAAGCCGGCAAGCGGGACGACGCGCTCGCGGCCTGGCAGCGGTTCGTCAAGGACCACGCCGCCTCGCCGCGGCTGCCGGAGGTGCTCTACGGGCTGGGCGTCAGCCAGGCCGAAACGGGCAAGGCGGCCGAGGCGACGGCGACGCTCGAACGGTTTGCGAAGGAGTTTCCCCAGCACCAACTCGCGGCCGATGTGGCGCTCTGGCGGGCCGACCTCGCCGCCAAGGCGGGCCGGCATGCGGAGGCGGAGCAGGTGCTCGCCCCGCTCGTCGCCGCGAAGGGCCCCCGGGCCGCCGAGGCGCTCGACCGGCTGGGCAACGCCCGTTGGAACCAGAAGAACTGGGCTGGCGCGGCGGAGGCGTTTACGCGACTGACCGCGGACCACGGTTCGTCGCCATTGGCCGCGAAGGCGCGGGTCGCCGCCGGCCGGGCGCTCGTCGAGGCGGGCAAGCCCAACGACGCACGGCCGCTCCTCGAACAGGCCGCGACCGGCCCCGGCCCCGAGGCGATCGAGGCCGCCCACCGCCTGGCCCTCCTCGAACTCGACGCCAAGCAGCCGGCGAAGGCCGCGGACATCGCCGCCAAGGCGTTGGCCGCTGCCGCGGGTCGCCAGGGCGTCGATCCCACGCTCGTGCCGAGGCTCGAACTCGACCGGGCCGACGCGCTGTGGGAAATTCCCGACCGCCGGGCCGAGGCGGCCGCGGCCTATGCGGCCCTGGCCGACAAGCATCCGGACTCGCCGGCGGCGGCCACCGCCCTCTCGATGACGGCGCTCGCGCTCCTGGAAGCGAAGAAACCGGCCGAGGCCCTGGCCCGCGCCGACGCCTACTTGGCGAAGCATGCCGGCAAGGCGCCGGCCGAGGCCGTGCTCGATGTCCGCGCCATCCGCGCCGAGGCGCTGCTCGGCACGGGCCGCACCGCCGACGCCGCGAAGGCCTACGCCGAACTCGTGGCCGCCAACCCGCAGGCGGCCCGCCGGCCGGCGTGGCAACTGCGGCAGGGCGCGGCGCTGGCCGCCGACCGGCAGTGGCAGCCGGCCCATGCCGCGCTCGCCGCGGCCGCCGCCGCGCTGTCCGGGGAACAGAAGGCCGAGGCGATCCTGCTCGACGCCTCGGCGCTCGTCGAACTCAAGCAACCGGCCGAGGCCGCGAAGCTGCTCGCGACGCTGGACAGCGACCAGCCGAAGTGGCCGCGGCGCGACGAGGCCCTGCTGCTTCGGGTCCGCGCGCTCCGCGAGGCGGGCGACAAAGCCGCGGCCCTGGAGGCAGCCGAGCGGCTCGTGAAGGAGTTTCCCGCGGGGCCGAACGGCGACCTGGCCTGGTATCGCCTCGGCCAACTGCGACAGGACGCCGGCAAGCCCGACGAGGCGATCGCGGCCTTCGCGGAGTCGGTGAAGCTCGCCCCCACCGGCAGCCGTGCGGCCGGGTCGCTCTTGGCGGCCGGCTGGTGCCACGAGTCCAAGGGCCGGTTGGCCGACGCCATCAAGTCGTGGAGCGAACTGCTCGAGAAGCATCCGCAGTCGCCCGCGGCCGCGGCGGCCCTGCTCGCCCGCAGCGACGTGCGGCAGCGGACGGGCGACTTCGCCGGCGGCCTGGCCGACGCCGAGAAACTGCTGGCGGAGGCCCGCGCGGGCAAGGCCCAGGCCGACGCCGCGGCCCTCGGCGAGGCCCGGCTGCTCGAGGGCCTGTGCCTCGCGGGCCAGAAGAAATACGCCCCGGCCGCGGCTGCATTCCAGAAACTCCTCCAGGAGCAGCCGCAGTTCGCCGCCGCCGACCGCGTGCTCTTCGAACTCGGCGTCGTGCAGTCGCTCGACGGCAAGGCCGCCGAGGCGGCCGCGACGTTCGCGACGCTCGTGGAGAAGTTTCCCAAGAGCGTCCATGCGGCCGAGGCGTGGCTCGAGATCGGCGAGGGCCGATGGGCGAAGGAGCAGTACGCCGAGGCCGCGCAGGCCTACGTCGCCGCGGCCGCCGCGGCCGGTACGGGGACGGGCCGCATGGCGCTGGTCGCCGAGCAGGCGCGGCACAAGCTCGGCTGGTCCCACGCGATGCGCAAGGATCACGCGGCGGCTGCGGCGGCCTTCGCCGCGCAACTGGCCGCCGCGCCGGACGGCGCCTTCGCGAAGGACGCGCAGGCGATGCTCGGCGAGTCGCTGCTCGCCCAGGGCAAGGTCCCCGAGGCGGCCCAGGCCTTCGCCAAGGCGCTCGCCGACCCGATCGGGCTCTCGTCGGCAGAACTCCGCGACGCCGCCTTCCTCCGGGCCGCCGAGGCGGCCGCCCGGCAGGAGAAGTGGGACGAGAGCCAGGCGATCGCGGAGCGGTTCCTGGCCGCCGCCCCCCAGTCGCCGCAGGCCGCCGCGGGCCGCTATGCCGCCGCCTGGGCCCGGCAGAATCTCGGCAAGCTCGACGAGGCCCTCGCCGGCTATCGCGCCGTCGCGGATGGGCCGCGGACCGAGGTCGCCTGCCGCGCCCGGCTGATGGAGGGCGAGGTGCTGTTCGAGAAGGAGCAGCACAAGGAGGCGATCAAGGCCTTCTTCAAGGCCGCCTACGGCTTCGGGGAGAAGCAGGCTCCGCCGGCCTTCCATCCCTGGCAGGCCCAGGCCACCTTCGAGGCGGCCCGGTGCTTCGAGGTGCTCCGTCAGCCCGACCAGTCCCGCAAGCTGTACGCCGAACTCCTCGACCGCTATCCCGACTGCCAGCAGGCGGCCGCGGCCCGCAAACGGCTCGAGGCGCTGGGCCCGCCCTCCGGAGACAAGCCGTCGTGAGCCTCGACCGCGTCCAGACGCTGTGGCAGCTGTTTCTCCAGGGCGGCATCCTGATGTGGCCGATCGTGGCCATGTCGCTCGTGGTGCTGACCTTCGGCATCGAGCGGTTCGTCGCGCTCCGCCGCGGCCGGTTCGTGCCGGCGGAACTCCGCGACGGGATCGCGAAACTGGTGGCCGGCGGCTTCGATCCGCGGAAGGCCTACCGCCTGTGCCGTGAGTTCCCCTCGGCGGCCGCCGACGTGCTCGAGGCGATGCTCGAGAAGGTCGGTCGGCCGGTGCCCGAGATCGAACGGGCCGCCGAACTGGCCAAGGACCGCGAGGCCTCGCGGCTCTACGCCAACATCCGCCCCATCAGCCTGGCGGTCACGGTGACGCCGCTGTTGGGCCTGCTCGGCACCGTGCAGGGCATGATCATCGCCTTCTACACGACGGCGAACCTCGAGGCCGGCGCCAACCGCGCGGCCGAACTCGCCAGCGGCATCTACGTCGCCCTGATCACGACTTTCGCGGGCCTGTGCGTCGCGATCCCGGCGGCGATGCTCGCCCACTGGCTCGAGGGGCGGATCCTCCGCGGCTTCCGCGGCGTCGACGACCTCGTCGGCGAGGTGCTGCCGCAACTCGAGCGGTACGAGAACAAGGGCCGGCTCACGGCGGCCCAGCTGGCTGCCCAGCCCCCCGAGGTGCCGAAGCGATGAGCGTGCGGATCGACAAGGGGCGGCTGGCCGGCGGACTGGAGCTGACGCCGATGATCGACGTGGTGTTCCTGCTCATGATCTTCTTCCTGGTCGCCAGCAAGCTCGACGAGGCCGACCGGTCGATCGACGTCGTGCTGCCCCAGGCCGCCGCCGCCAAGCCGCTCACGACCAAGCCTCGCGAGTTCGTCATCAACATCGACCGCGACGGCAACTACTTCGCCGGCGCGCGGCCCGTGCGGCTGGAGGACCTGCGGCAGCTCCTCCGGCAGGCGACGGCCGACAATCCGCAGCGGCAGACGGTCATCGTGCGGGCCGACGAGAACACGGCCCACAAGTTCGTCGTCGGCGCCATGGACGCCTGCGTCCAGGCCGGCATCGAGGACTACCAGGTGCAGTCGGCGGGCGAAGAGTAGCCGGCGACGGAGGTGTGCGGTGGCGGGTGAGAAGTTCACCACGAGGCTCGCGGCCTACCGGCGCCGGCTGGCCCTCGCCGCGGTCGCAAGCGTCGCGCTCCATCTGCTCCTGGCGCAGGGGCTGGCCGTCACCCACCTCGGCATCGACGTCTCCCCCGACGCCGCCCCGGCCCAGCCACTGAAGCCCAAGCGCCGGGCCGACTTTCCGCTCGCGGTGCCGCGATCGCCTGCCACGGAGCGGCCGGCCCACGAACGGCCACTCGACGTGCGCATGCGCCCGCCCGAGCAGCGGCGCCGGCAGCCGCCGCCCAAGCGACCCGATCGCAACGTCGCCGAGCGCCGGGCCGCGGAGCAGGCGGAGTCGATGCCGGCGGCCTCCGGGCCGCAGGCCGCCCGCACCGCGGCGTCCCGCGACACCGCGCTCACCGCGGCCGCGGCGGCCGGCCGCCAGACGGCCGTCTCCGCGTCGCCGGCGGCAAGCGCCGCCGCCGACCTCGCCGCCATCGGCGCCGCCGCGGCCACGCCGGCCGCGAAGTCACCGACCCCGGCGGCCGCACCGGCGGTGCCGCGGGCCGAGCCGGCCCCGCTCGCCTCCCGATGGCGGCCCCGCGAGGTGGCGCTCCTCGAGCGGCTCACCGCGTCGCAGGCGGCGCCCGCGACACGGACGGCCAGCCCCCGCGACGCCGAGCCGGTGGCCCGCTCGTCGGCCGCCGCGACGCGGGCGGCGACGGTGGGCGAGATCGGTGCCGAGACGGCGGCGACGGCGGATGCGATCCAGGTCCCCGCGGCCGCGGTCGGCGCCGTGGCCGCGGCCGCCCCCGCGGCCCGGCAGCGACCACAGGCGGCGACGCAGGGCGGTGCGATCGCATCGCGAACGACCGCCGCAGCCGACGACGCACCCGCCGCCGCGGCGCCATCCGCCCGCACGGCGGTGGCGGTCGCCGGCGGCCGCGCCGCGCGGCCCGCCACGGGTGACGTCGCATCCGCACCCACGAACGGTGCGGCCCCGGATCGCCGGCAGGCGCGGCCCGGGGCGACCGGCGATGCCACGGCGCCGATCGAACTCCCCTCCGCGGCCGCAGTCGCGGCCACCGCCGCTCCACAGATCGGCGGCGGGGCCAAGCCGGCAGCCGCCGGCCGGCCGGCGTCGTCGGAAGCGACGGCATCGGCACTCACCCGCACGGGACCTCCCGGTGGAGCTGCGGGCGACGCCGGTGGCGATGCCGGGCCGACTGCGGGCGCCGCCGGCGGTGCCGCGGTCGGCATCGCCGCGCCGCGGTCGGCAGGTGGCGGCCCGGTTGCAGGCGAAGCCACCGCGCCCGCTGCCGCAGCGCCGCCCGCGCGGGCCGTCGGCCTTGCGGCTGCGGGTGCCGCGGCCGGCACGGACCTCGTGGCGGTCGTGAGTCCGGCGGCCGTCTCGGGTGGCGCGGGCGCCGTGGCCGCACCCCCGACTCCAGGCCCGGCTCCCGCGGCGGTCGGTCGATTCGCGGCCGGTGCAGGCCAGCCCGATCGGGCGGCGGTGGCCCGCCCGCGGCCCGGCACCGATGAGGGCGACGACGGCGAGGGGCTCTCGGTCTCACTCACCGATGCGGCAGCGCCGCTCGGCGGCGGGATCAGCCGCCGTGCCGGCGAGGATGGACTCGCCGCCGCCGCGCCCGTGTCGCCCGCCCGCATCGCCGCGGCCGCGCTGCCGGCGGAAGGCCGCGTCCGCGACGTGTCCGAGGCGTTCGCCAAGCGGGCCCCCGGCAAGCGCGATCCCGACCGCGAACGGCCGCCGGAGGAGGCCCGGGCCGCGGCCCTCGTCGACCGCGGCCTCGACTTCCTCGTGCGGTCGCAGCAGGCGGACGGCCGCTGGGCGCTGGGCCGCTTCGCCGGCTCCACGGCGGCCGACGTGCCGAAACTGGAGTCCGACACGGCCGCCACGGGACTGGCGCTCCTCTGCTTCCTCGGCGCCGGCCACGACCACTTCGACGGCCCGCACCGCGACACCGTCCGCCGCGGCCTCGAGTTCCTGCTGGCGGTGCAGAAGCCCGACGGCGATCTCTACCTCCCCGCCGACGACCTCTCCAACAGCTGCGCCTGGCTCTACAGCCACGGCATCGCGTCGATCGCGCTGTGCGAGGCGGTCGGCATGACGGGCGATCCCCGCGTGAGGCCCGCCGCGGAAAAGGCCTGCGGGTTCATCGCGGCCAGCCAGCATCCGACCCGTGGCGGCTGGCGGTACACGCCCCGCAGCGACGCCGATCTGTCGGTCAGTGGATGGATGCTCGTCGCCGTCAGGTCCGGCGACCTCGCCGGGCTGAAGACCGATCCGCGGACGCTCGCGGGCGTCCGCGCGCTGCTCGAGGCCGCCGCCTCGCGCGGCGACCCGGCCCGCTACGCCTACAACCCGCTGAAGCCGGAGCAGCGGACGTCGCCGCTGTCCGCGGGCTGCATGACGGCCGTGGGCGCGCTGATGCGACTGCACACCGGCGCCACGGCCGACGACCCGCGGGTGGTGCAGGCCGCGCGGGCGCTCGCGGCCCTGCCGCCGGACTACGGCACGGCCGCGCGGAAGACCCGCGACTCCTACCTCTGGTACTACGCTTCGCAGGTGCTCGTGCACACCGGCGGCCCGGAGTGGCGGGCCTGGTATGGCCGCCTCGTCGGCGCCCTGTCGGCGACGCAGGAGACGGCCGGCCCGCGGGCGGGCAGTTGGGATCCGCTCGGGGAGGCGCCCGACCGCTGGGGGATCTACGGCGGACGGCTCTACGTGACGGCGTTGCACCTGCTCGCGCTCGAGGTGCCCGATCGTCACCTGCCGACCTATTCGGCCGCGAAGCGGTAGCGCGGGCCCGCGAACTCGGCGCCGCGGCCGGCCGCCCGCTCACAGCGCCGTCCAGCCCCCGTCGATCACGTGGGCGCCGCCCGTCGTGGAGGCCGCGGCGTCGCCGCAGAGGAACCCGCAGAACTCCGCCACCTCCTCCACCGTCACGAAGCGGCGGGTCGGCTGCCGGTCGAGCATCACCCGCTCCACCACCTCGTCCCGCGGCATCCCGTGCGCGCGGGCCTGGTCATCCACCTGCCGGTCGACCAGCGGCGTCAGCACGTAGCCGGGGCAGATGGCGTTGCAGGTGATGCCGTCCCGGGCCGTCTCCAACGCCACCGTCTTGGTCAGGCCCACGAGCCCGTGCTTGGCCGCCACGTAGGCCGCCTTGAACGGCGACGCGACGAGCCCGTGGACGGAGGCGATGTTGACGATCCGCCCCCAGCCGCGACGGCGCATTCCGGGCAGGCAGGCCTGGATCGCATGGAAGGCCGCCGACAGGTTGACCGCGAGGACCCGGTCCCACATCTCGTCGGGAAACTCCTCCACCCTCGCCACGTGCTGGATGCCCGCGTTGTTGACCAGGATGTCGACGGCACCGAGGGCGTCGATCGCCGCGTCGAACATGCCGTGGACTTCAGCCGGACTCCGCATGTCGGCGGCGGAGTGGATCACCCGCACGCCATGCGCCTCGGCCAGGGACCGCCGTAGCGCCTCCACCTCCCCTGCGTCGCCGAACCCGTTCAGGACGAGGTCGGCGCCGCGGGCGGCCAGGCCGCGGGCGATGGCCAGGCCGATGCCGCTGGTGGATCCCGTGACGACAGCACACTTGCCGCGGAGCATGGCCGCACCATAGCCGGGCGAGGCGGCCGCGCTCAAGCGGTGGGGCGGCCGCCCGCTCACGGCTCCGCGGCGCGGGGCTCGTCGCCCCGCGGACGCAGCGCCCGCGGCCCCGGCGCAGGCTTGAGTTTCCACTGCCGGTAGGGGAAGTCGCGAGCCTCGGCCTCGATGGCGGCGCCGACGAGCAGCCGATCGACCTCCGTGGTGTCGATCGCCGCCGCGCCGATCGCCGGGCTGCGGCCCTGGACCAGCGTCCCGGTGACGCCGGTGGCGACGAGTGTCACCCGCTCCCCGCCCGCCGTCACGCCCTGCACCCGCGGGCCGGCCGCTTCCTCGGCGGCCGGCGCGGCCGCCTCCGGCGGGGCGTCGAGATCCTCGGGATGCAACCAGATCAGGCGGGCCACCGCGTCCCGCGAAAGTTCCTTCACGGCATCCGCCAGCGCCAGGGTGAGCGTCCGCTCGTCGAGCGCGACGACGCGGCCCCGCAGGTAGTCGCCGTCGACGAGTCGCACGAGATGCGTCGGCGGGTTGGCCCGCTGCATCCGCGGCAGCGTGAGCAGCCGATCCATCCGCGCCCGATCGACGCGACGGCTGGCGGCGGGCACGAGTTCCACCGCCTGCACGAGCCGGGCCGGCACGGCCACCGCCTCGCGCCGCGACGGCTCGCCCAGGGGCGTGCGGATGCGGATGCCCTCCTGATCGACCGCCTCCAGGGCGCAGGGCAGCGCGTCGCCGGTCCGCAGGAACACCACCGCCGAAAAATCATCGCCCGCGTGGGCCGCAGCCGGTCGGGCCGGGGCGAGCCGCGCGTGGTCCGCCAGGGCCGCCTGGAGGATCTCAGCGCTGGTCACGTGGATCGTCCGTCGCAGCAGGTCGACCTCCCGCGGCGCGGTGCCGTCGTGGGCCGCCACCTTCAGTCGCACCGGCGTGCCGATCCGCCCGCGGAGCAGGTTCATCACGGTCTCCACGGGCAGGTCCTTGGTGTCGACGAACGCGGCGCCCTCCTGCGGTGCGACCGCCAAGATGCGATCGCCCGGCTGGATCCGGCCGTCGATGGCGGCCGCCCCGTCGTCCCGCATCATGACGATCACGAAGAAGCCCTCGTCGTCCTGGTTGACCTGCGCGCCGAGGCCGCCCACCTCGTCCTCGGCGGCCGCCTCGGTCCGCGCGACGTACTCGACGACCGCGCCGCTCTCCGGGGTCGCGGCGAACGGACTCGCGTTCACGCTGCCGACCGGCCGCCAGCCGACCGCGTCGCCCGCTGCGGCCACCGCCCCCACGACGTCCGTGCCCTCGTGCGGATCGACACGGACGGGCTCTGGCTGCGGCGGCCCGGCATCGACGGACCGGTGGCCTTGCCGCTGGACGCGATCCTCGCCGTCGAGAGCCGGCGGCGGGCGGCCGCCGTCCGGCCTGTCTCTTATACACATCTGACGC
>JBJTHX010000185.1:0-9900 GCA_046094745.1 Planctomycetia bacterium | reverse complement strand
GCAGGTAGGCCGCGCGGACGAGTGCCTCGTGCGCGGCGACGGGGACGACGTGGAAGGTTTCAGGCATCTCTCGTGCACTCTGCGCTGAACGCAGCCTCCAGGGTGGGAGCCGCCGGAGGACGGTGAAAGCCTCGGCTTCGGGATGCGAGGATACGCATACTCGCCTCGACTTCCCCCGATCCCCCGGCTCCTCGAACGGAGCGGGCAGGTGGCTGGCCGAGTCGGCAGGGCGTGGAAAACTCTCAGACGACTTTCTTGATCGGCACCTCGGGGTTGACCTGGGCCAGCGGCTGCTCGCCGCGCATCGCGCGAATCAGGTTCGTGACGGCGGCCATCGCCTGCCGCTGCACGCTCTCGTGCGTGCGGGAGCCGACGTGGGGCGTGACCAGGCAGTTGGGCAGTCTCGTGAGCGGATGGTCGGCCGGCGGCGGCTCGGCTTCGAGGACGTCGGTGCCGTAGCCGCGGACTCGGCCATTGGACAGGGCCGCCGCCATGGCAGTGGTGTCGACGATCTCGCCCCGGGCGCAGTTGATGACGATCACCCCCGGCTTCATCTTCGCGATCGTCTCGGCCCGCACCAGGTCGCGGGTCTCGGGCGTGAGGTTCGTGTGCAGGGAGATGTAGTCGGCCGCGGCGAACAGGTCGTCGATCGCGGCCGCCCGCGGGATGCCGTGCTCGCGGGCGAAGGCCTCGTCCCAGAAGACGTCGTAGCCGAGCGGCTGCATCCCGAAGGCCTTGGCCCGGAGCGCCACCTCCTTGCCGATCCGCCCCATGCCCACGATGCCGATCGTCTTGCCGAGCAGTTCGTGGCCCGTCTGCCGCTTCCAGCCGCCGCCCCGGACGGAGTCGGCATGGAAAAGCAGGTTCTTCTCCAGGGCCAGGAGCAGCAGGAAGGCGTGCTCGGCCACGGTGGTGTGGTTGACGCCCGGCGTGAACAGCAGCGGGATGCCGAACTCCGTGCAGCTCTTCACGTCGATCTTGTCGACGCCGATGCCGTACTTCGAGAGCACCTGCAGCCGCGGCCGGGCCCTCTCCAGCACCGCCCGCGTGATCGCGTCGTCGCCGCAGATGTAGCCGTCCACCGTGCCCACGGCCGCCAGTGTGTCGGCCTCGTTCAGGGGACCGCGAGCCTGCACGATCTCCCAGCCGGTGGCAGCCAGGGCGTCGTGGTGCGGGCCGGGGGTGTCTTGGAACGACGTCGTCGTCAGCAGGATGCGCGGCTTCATGGGGGTCCGAGCCAGGCGGGAGACCAGCCAGAACGTAGCCCGGCCTGGCGAAAACCTCAATCATCCCCGCCGGTGGGGCCGCCGGCGGCGTAGTGCGACACCCGACCCTCGCGAACGAACGGCTCGAGCAGCGCCGCATGCCGGCCATTCCACTTCCACAGGTGGCAGTCGCGGCGGTCGGCCTCCCCCGCGCCGGCCGTGCCGGTGCGGTGCAGCCAGAACGACTCTCCGGCCGCGAGCGCGTGCCGGGCGAACTCCCGCTCCCGCTGTGGCGGCACCCGGGTCTTGAGCCAGTTCCAGTGGTTCACGTGCCGCTCGTGCGCCGCGTCGGGGTGGCGGATGCACCACAGCCGGTATTCGAGTTCCGTGACCGGCAGGATCCGCCCGGCCGCGGCCGCCGCCACCGGATGGCCGCCGGCGAGCAGATCCCGTGTTGCCTCGATGCCGGCCTCCGAGGTCGTGATCACGACCGGCGGATCGGGGTCGCCCGGACCCGCACCGACGAGCCGGCGACGGCACTCGCCGACGGCGTCGAACCCGTCGAACCAGGAGACCAGGTGGGCGGCGAGGATCGCCCGCTCGGCCGCCCGCTGTGGGGCGGAAGCCGCATCCGCGCCGGGCGGTCGCTGCCCGCGCCATTCTCGAACGAAGGCCTCGAGGCCATCGAGCCAGTCGCGCGACTCATCCTGCATGGGATCCTCGGCGGTCGTAAGATCGCCGACATGATCCCAGCGCCGCCCGCCGCCGACCAGTCCGCGCCCCGACCCGTCGCGGTCGTCGTGATGGGCGTCTGTGGCGCCGGCAAGACCGAGGTGGGCCGCCGGCTCGCCGCCGCCCTCGGCTGGGAGTTTCGCGACGCCGACGAGTTCCACCCGCCGGCGAACGTGGCGAAGATGCGGGCGGGCACGCCGCTCGACGACGCCGACCGCCGGCCCTGGCTCGACGCCCTCGCGGGACTGCTCGCGCGGGCCGTGGACGAGCACAAGGGCACCGTCCTCGCCTGCTCGGCGCTCGCCCGACGCTACCGCGCGCGGCTCGGGCTGCCGAATCCGCGGATCCGGCTCGTGCACCTCGACGACGCGACCGGCGCGATCCGGAAACGCGTCGAGCAGCGGGCCGGCCATTTCATGCCGGCCACGCTGCTCGACAGCCAGTTGGCTCTGCTCGAACGACCGGAGCCCGACGAGCGACCGATCGTCGTCGACGTCGCCGGGACTCCGGACGCGATCGTCCAGGCGATCCTGGCGGCGATCTGACGCCACGCCCGGGCCGTCCATCGGCCGGGGCTCGCCGCCGAGCGGCGCGGGATGAGCTACCGGTTCAGGAACCGCTCGCGGAGCCACTCGTTCTTGCGACGCTCGAGCTCCACGAGCTTGGCGACCGGGCCCTTGCGGGCGGCCTGCACCTGCTGGCCACCGCGGACCTGGTTGGCCGACGCAACGCCACTGACGAACAGGGTCGCCACGACGGCGATCAACAGAACGAAACGACTCATGGGAGGGACTCCTCTGGATCGGGAAGAAAAGCACTCGGGCACGGGCGGGCGCCGGCACGCTGCCGACGGGGACTTACCCGGGAAGGGCTCATCGTCGTCGCCGCGCCGGAATCTTCACGGCCCGCGCGCGGCCACCGCAGCCTTGGCAGGACCGCCATCGCGTGCATCTCCGGCGCGGCGGGCACGCCCCGTGCGAACC
This sequence comes from Planctomycetia bacterium, assembly GCA_046094745.1. Taxonomy (GTDB): domain Bacteria; phylum Planctomycetota; class Planctomycetia; order Pirellulales; family UBA1268; genus QWPN01. The sequence goes on along the minus strand of JBJTHX010000185.1, from coordinate 6,980 downwards.
GAACTCGGCCGCGGGTGAAGCGACAAAAAAAGCACGCCGCCCGCTTGACGGGTCACGATTTGCGCGCCGGGATCGCGAGCGGGTCGTCGGGCCAGGCGTGCTTCGGGTAGCGGCGGCGCAGCTCGTTGCGGACCTGCGGATAGGTCTTCGCCCAGAACCCGGCGAGATCGGCCGTCACCTGCTGCGGCCGATGGTTCGGCCCGAGCAGGTGGAGGAGCACCGGCACGCGCCCCCCGGCCACGCGGGGCGTCTCCCGCACGCCGAAGAGATCCTGGATCCGCACCGCGAGCACGGGCGGGCCGGAGGTCTCGTAGGCGAGCCGGTGCCGTCGGCCGCCGGGCAGTTCGATCCAGGCCGGCGCGAGCCGTTCGATCTCCGCGACGCGGCCGTGGCCCACGACCGCGTGCAGCCGGGGGAGCCAGTCGGCGGCACGGACCTGCTCGAGCGTCCGCAGGCCGAGGCACACCTCCGGCAGCAGCGACTTGACCGCCGCCTCGTCGAGCGGCGGCAGCGCGAGGTCGGCCGCCGCGGCGGCGAGCCAGCGGGCCCGGGCGAGAAAACACTCCGCCGCGGAATCGGCGGCGGGCGCCGCCCGCTCCCACTGCGCCGCCGCCTCCCGGGCGAGCACCGCCGCGGCCGCCGCCTCGTCGGCGATCGCCACCGGCGTCTCGTCGAGCACGAGGTCCATCCACAAGGTCCGCCGCCGCGCCTCCACCTGCCGCCGCGCGGGATGGAACACGATCTCCTCGTCGGTCCGCAGGTTCGCCGCGTCGTCGTCGAGCCAGGGGCGTTCGACCGCCGAGGCCAGCCGCACGCCGGCCTCGCCGGGGGCGTCGTCGATGTCGATCACCAGGAAGAGCGGCTCGCCGCGGACCCGCGATCCCTTGTCGAGCCGCACGCCGCGGCCGCCCACCATCGTGCCGCGGTCCTGCCCCCCCGGCCGCAGCCGCGCGAGCCGGTCGGGAAACGCCTCCAGGAGCGCCTGCATGACCGCCGTCGCGGGATCGGCTGCCCGAGCCGACCGCGGTTCCACGATCCGATACAACTGCTCGGCCACGCGGAGCACGTTGCGGCCGCCGGCCGGATGGAGTTCAAGGTCGGGATCGTCGGCGCCGAGCCCCGCGTGGAACTCCTGCAGCGCCGCCACGCGGTCGACAATGTCCGACCGCGTGCGGACGGTGCGCCGATCCCGCGGGCCGCCCGCGTGCCGGGCCGGCCGGAAGGGGTCGCGTTCCGAGAGCAGCGCCGCCGCCAGCGAGGTCTCCCGGAGCACGCCCCGCCCGGCGCCGGCGAGCAGGAGCCGGCCGAGCCGCGGATGGGCCGGCAGCCGGGCGAGTTCGGTCCCCAGCGGAGTCACCCGCTCGGCACCGTCCGCCGCGATCTCGATCGCGGCCAACTGCCCGAGCAGCCGTCGCGCCCCGGCCAGGGCCTCCGGCGGCGGCGGGTCGAGCCAGGGGAAGCCGGCCGCCTCGCCGAGGGCGAGCAGTTGCAGGAGCGGCCCGGCGAGGTCGCCGCGGACGGCCTCGGGCGGCTCGGCGGCGGGCCGACGCTCGTGCGCCGATTCGTCCCACAGCCGCCAGCAGATGCCGGCGGCCGTCCGCCCGGCGCGGCCGGCCCGCTGGTCGGCCGCGGCCTTCGAGATCGGCACCAATTCCAGCCGCGGCAGGCCCGTCGCGTGCGCCACCCGCATCTGCCGCGCGAGCCCCGAGTCGACCACCGCCGTGACGCCGGGAATCGTCAGCGACGTCTCGGCCACGTTCGTCGCCAGGATCACCTTGCGGCGGCCGACGTCGTCGAGCACGCGGTCCTGCTGCTCGGGCGGCAGGTCGCCGAACAGCGGCAGCAGCACGTGCCCCTCCCGCTCGACGGCCGCGGCGAGTTCCCGCTCGCACCGCATGATCTCGCCGACGCCCGGCAGGAAGACGAGCACGTGCCCCTCCGTGCGGCGCACCGCCTCGGGCACCGTCGCGGCGACCAGTTCCACGAGGTCGCGGCGATCGCCGTGCCGCAGGTAGCGGGTCTCCACCGAAAACATCCGCCCGCTGGCCGAGACGATCGGACAGGCGACCTCGCCCCCGAGCAGCCGCGCCACCGGCTCGGCGGCGAGCGTGGCGCTCATCACCGCGACCCGCAGGTCGGGCCGCACCGTCTGCCGGATCCGCACGAGCAGCCCGAGCACGAGATCCATCTCCAGCGACCGCTCGTGGAACTCGTCGAGCACGACGGCGGCGATGCCCTCGAGCGAAATATCGTCGAGCAGCCGCCGGAGCATGATGCCCGTCGTCTCCACGACGAGCCGCGTGTCGCGGCCGACCCGCGCGTCGAACCGCACCTGGTAGCCCACCTCGCCGCCGACCTCTCCGCCCCGCAGCCGCGCGATCTGATGGGCCACGGCCCGGGCGGCGAGCCGCCGGGGCTGGAGCAGCACGACGCGGCCGGTCGGACCGAGGTCGTCGAGGAGCGCGGCCGGCACGAGCATCGTCTTGCCCGAGCCCGGGGGCGCCGTGACGACGACGGCCCCGCTTCGCGCGGCGGCGACCACGCGGTCGAGGACCGTGGCGACGGGCAGGTCGGCGGGCAGGCGGAGGGGCGGCATGGCGGTGAAACGCGGAGCGAATCGCGAGACCGATGATATCGCCTCACGGCGACGCGGCCGGCGGCGGCTCGGCCGCGCCGGCGATCTCGTCCCAGTCGATCCTCCGCCGGTCGAAGCCGCGCACGCGGGCGATCCACCTGGGGTCCTCGACCTCGAGCCACTCGCCGGGCCGGCCGATGCCGCGGAAGAACGGGACGTAGAGCCGGTGCGCCGGCGGCAGCACCACGCCGAGCCGCAGGCAGATCGTGTCGAGATCGGTCCGCCCGAACGGCGTGCAGACGAAGGCCCGCGGGCGGTTGTCGGCGTAGACGCAGTGGGCGAGGAACGCGTCGACGACGCCGAGCCAGTAGCCCGCAGGCAGGACGAAGAGCGCGATGGCAACGGCCCGCGCGGCCCGCGTGGCCGCCCCCCACGCGTCGCCGAGGCCGCGGCCGCGCCACCCGAGGACGATCGCGGGCCCGGCCACCGCGAGGGCGAGGTTCCACGGCCAGACGGCACTGTTCCAGTGCAGCCGGAGCGCGAGCACGGCGAACGTCGCCACGTGGAACACGGCCGCCACGCCGGCGACCGCGGTCCGCAGGCGGGGCACGAGGCAGCCGCAGCCGAGAAAGACCTCCGTCACCGCGACGGCCATCGCGATCGCCGACCCGAGCCACTGCGGGCCCCCGGGCCACACCGCCGCGAGCAGCCAGGGGCCGGTCGTGACGAAGTAGGCGGGCGACGTCAACTTGTGGATCCCGGCGTAGAGCCACAGCGCGGCGAGCGAACCGCGGGCCACGACCAGGCCGCCGGGAGAGCCGACCGTGGCCCAGAGCAGCGTGGCCATCGAGATCACATGCGGCTGCAGACGCGACTGGTCGGCCACGATCGCCACGGCGAGGACGACCGCGTGCAGTGGCACGCCGACCCGCGGCCGGAAGAGCGCCACGGCGAGGCTCGCGAGCAGCGCCTGCCCCGCGGGAAACGGCGGCAGTTCCACCAGCGGCAGCAGCGGCGGAAAGGACCGCGGATGCCAGACGTTCCACGTCACGAGCACCGTCGCCGCCTGCGCCGCGACGAGCGCGGCCCGCAGGGCCAACGCGGCGGATGGCCGCTGCACGGCCCCGCACGGCCGCTCATGGCCGGCCTCCCGCCACCAGCCCGTTTCCGCATCCGGCCGCATCGCGAAGATCGTAGTGCACGCGGCGCGGGCCGACCATGCCGGCCGGCCACCCGGCATTCGGCTTGTGTCCCGCCACGCCGACATCTACGATTTCCCGCAGGAGAACGTCCTCTTCCCGCCGATCCGCAGTCCATGGCTTTCCGCTTCGTCTCGCTCCAGCCCGTGCTGCTCCTCGTGGCCGTCGCGGCGGCATCGACCGCCCCCGCGCAGACGGGGCCGCGAACGCTCGAGAACCTGCTCGAGCCGACGCCCGGCGACCGCCGCGAGCAGCGGACGCCCTTCGACGGCCCTGCGCCTGCCGCCGCCAAGCCGGCCGCGCCGCCGCCCGCCCCCGCCAAGCCCGTGAAGCGGGTGCCGGTGCCCGAGCAGTCGGCCGTGGACGAGGCCCTGGAACTGATCAACCAGGCCTACGAGGAGCAGATCAAGGCGGCCGCCGCCGATCCGGACACGGCCATCCGCACGTTCCTCGACACATCCGACAAGACCACCGACCCCGCCCGCAAGTTCGCGCTCCTGCTGCTCGCCGAGCGGATCGCGCTCGAGGCCGACGCCACGGCCCAGGCCCTCGACGTGGTGGCCCGCCGGGCCGCGATGTTCGAGATCGATCCGCTCACCGCCCGTCACGGCCTGCTCGCGAAGATCTTCCGCGCCGAAACCACCCGGCCCGACGAGGCCTTCCACGCCCACGTCGTCGAGACGGTCAACCGGGCGATGGCGGCCGACCAGTACGATCTCGCCGACGCCGCCGCGGATCTCGCCATGAGCACCGCCAAGGCGATCGAGAAGGACGAGCGGACGCGGACAGTGGAGGCCCGCCGCAAGCGGGAGCCGCTGCCGACGCCGGTCGCGGCTCGGCTCGTCGCCGATGCGACCGCATTGCAAAAGTCGGTCCGCGAGCGGCGCCGACAGGCGTTCGACTACACCACGGCCCGCGACAAGTTGGCCGCCTTTCCCGACGACGCCGAGGCCGCCGAGACCGTGGGCCGGTACCTGTGCTTCGTGAAACTCGACTGGAAGGCCGGCCTAGCCGCCCTGCCCAAGGGCCGGCACGAGGGCCTGCGAAACCTCGCCACCCGCGAGAACGCGCTGGCGAAGAATTCAGCCGCCGCGGCCACCGACCGGCTCAAACTGGCCAACGAGTGGTGGAAGCTCTCCGACGACACGGCCGCGTTCCCGGAACCGCAGGCCGAGGCGCTGCGGATCCACGCCGGCTTCATCTACGGCGACATCGCGGCGAAGCTCACCGACCCCATCGACCAGGCCCTGGCCCGCAAGCGGGCCAAGGAGACGGGCGTGGCGGAGAAGCCCGCTGCTCCCGCGGCGGCCGCAGGCCCCGACGCCCAGTCGACGGCCGGCCCGGAGACCCGTCCCAAGCCCGGCCCGCCGACGCTCGACTCGCTGCTCCAGGGCGACGGCGGCTGATCGGCCGGGCCGCCGCGGGTCGCAACGCCCTCGTGCCCGTGTCCCCAGGAGACTGGTTCGCCATGTCCGCCTCGCCCCGCAAGGTCCGCGCCGCCATCGTCGGCCTCGGCTTCGGCGCCGAGTTCATCCCCATCCACCAGCGGCATCCGCACGTGGAACTGGTGGCGATCTGCCAGCGGTCGCGGGACAAGCTCGACCAGATCGGCGCCGCCTTCGGCGTCGCCCGCCGCTACGCGGACTATGCCGATGTGCTCAAGGACAAGGACGTCGACGCCGTCCACATCAACTCCCCGATCCCGGACCACGCGGCCATGTCGCTGGCGGCCCTCGAGGCGGGCAAGCATGTGATGTGCACCGTGCCAATGGCCACGAGCGTGGACGACTGCCGGAAGATCGTCGAACTCTCTGCCAAGACGGGGCTGCGCTACATGATGGCGGAGACGGTCGTCTACGCCCGCGAGTTCCTCTTCATCAAGCAGCTGGCCGACCGCGGCGACCTCGGCCGGATCCAGTTCGTGCAGGCCAGCCACCAGCAGGACATGGACGGCTGGCCGAACTACTGGCCGGGGCTGCCGCCGATGCACTACGCCACCCACTGCGTGGGCCCCTGCCTGGCCCTCGAGCGCAAGGACGCCGCGGAGGTGAGTTGCTTCGGCTCGGGCCGGCTCCGCGACGACCTGATCGCGCACTACGGCTCGCCGTTCGCGATCGAGACGGCCCACGTCAGGCTCCGCGGCAGCGATGTCGTGGCCCGCGTCATCCGCTCGCTGTTCGACACGGCCCGGCAGTATCGCGAGAGCTTCGACGTCTACGGCTCGATGCAGAGCTTCGAGTGGCAACTGTGCGAGGGCGAGGAGCCTGTGCTCCACACGGCCAAGCGGCCGGAGCCCGAGATTCCGCAGCGGGTGCGGGTGCCCGACTTCGCCCATCTGCTTCCCGAGCCGATCCGGCCGTTCACGACCGGCGGCGTCTACGACGCCGATGCCCACCGGCACCTCTCGTTCACGCAGGGGGGCGGCCACGGCGGCAGCCATCCGCACCTCGTGCACGAGTTCGTGACGGCGCTCGTGGAGGGGCGGGATCCGTATCCCAACGCCCGCCAGAGCGCCAACTGGACCTGCACGGGCCTGCTCGCGCACGAGTCGGCCATGAAGGGGGGCGTGATCTTGAAGCTCCCCGAGTGGTCGTTCTCAGGCTGACCGTGTCGTGCGTGGATTCCTGGAGCATGCCATGAGCCGGTTTGCGTGGACCCTAGCGCTGGTTCTCGCCTCGCTGGCCCCCGTCGCCCGAGCCGCCGAGCCGCCGCTGAAGGTGCTGTTTCTCGGCGACCGGGGCCATCACAAGCCTGCGGAGCGATGGGCGCAGCTCCAGCCGGTGCTGGCGGCCCGCGGCATCGAGCTGGTCTACACCGAGGATGTCGGCGACCTCTCGGCCGGTAGGCTCGCGGGCTACGACGCCCTGGCCGTCTACGCCAACATCGAAGCGATCACACCAGCCGCCGAGGCGGCGATCATGGAGTACGTGCGCGGTGGCAAGGGCCTCGTGCCGCTGCACTGCGCGAGCTTCTGCTTCAAGAACTCGCCGGTTTGGATCGACTTGGTCGGCGCCCAGTTCCAGAAGCACGGCACCGGAGAGTTCGCCACGGTGATCGTGGCTCCCGAGCATCCCGTCATGAAGGGCTTCGGTGGTTTCCGAAGCTGGGACGAGACCTACGTCCACACCAAGCACAACGAGCGGGGCCGGACCGTGCTCGAGGAACGGGTCGAGGGGGATCGCCACGAGCCCTGGACGTGGGTCCGC
>JBJTHX010000184.1:0-4890 GCA_046094745.1 Planctomycetia bacterium | reverse complement strand
CGACGGGCTCCACGCCGACGAGCGTCTGGTCGAGGCCACCGAAGAAGTAGCTCAGGCGGTTGGGGTCGAGAAGTGACGGGCCTGTCGCTCACCGCGAAGGACGTCGATTTTCTGAAGTTCACGTTGGTCACACCCGGCACGCCCTGCTTCATTGCCTCGTCGCTGTGCTTCGGGGCCACCATCCAACGGCGGTCAGGTTGGGTCCCGCATGAGACGGTGGCGGATGAAGGCGAGCACGTCGCGGTTGCCCAGGATCTCCGCATGCCGCACGCTGCCCTTGGTCGGCACCCATTCCCGGCCGCCTCCGGGCGCGCCGTTGCCCCACGCTCGGACGACGATCCGAGGATCGCCGGCGTAGGTGGCCCGCAGCGACACCGAGGGCACCATGTCATCGCCTGCCGGAAGCGTCTCTCGCACGTGGTAGACGCTGCCGGTGGGAGGGGTGATCGGTCTCGGTGACTGAAACGGCCACACCGAACCGCTCCTCCCGTCGGCCACAACGGCACGGACGAACGTCTCGGTCACGATCGGACGTTTGAAGAAAACGCTGCGGGGATGTTCGCCGTAGCTGCCCGTCACCTGCCGCATGAGCCGCGCCCACGGGTTGACGCCGGGCGAACTCCGCGCGTTGATGTCGAGCAGCAGATGATTGGCGTCGGGCGTATCGTTGATGGTCGTCAGCCGGCCCGACGTGTCGGTGAGAAATGCGTAGGTCGGCAGCATGTCGCGAAGCGAGGCCAGATAGCGCCGCAGGAACAGCCGCGGATCGGGCAGCGCGGTGACGGGGTCGATGATGGCGGCACGGTCGATGCGGCCATCGGGGCCGGCAACGCTCACCCCGTTCGCGACCACGTCGTCGTAGACCGGTCCGAGGATGGTGTCCACGATGTTCAAGTCGGCGAGCACCAGCGACAGCTTGAACGACGACGTGTCGTTGTTCCAGAACGGGTAGGTGATCGCCGACCCCAGGCTGGGCGTGGCGAGCAGCACCAGGTCTTCGACCTTCGGCAGGGAATAGGTGCGGCCCCCGGCGGTGAACGTGGCTCCGTAGGCGAGGCTTTGGACGTAGGAACGGCTCAGCAGACCGCCGTTGGAGTGACCGAGCAGGTCGATCACGACGATGCTGGGATCGTTCACGACCATCTGCTTGAGAAAGTTGCCGAGATAGCCGAGCGAGAAGGCCGGCTGCGGCTGCAGGATCGATTCGGTCGTCACGGCCGACAGCACGCCATCTGGCACGCCGTCGGACGGAGCGATCGACAAACGCCAGTCGTACGGCACGATGAACTGGTCGCGACCCCTCACGTAGCCGGCCGCGGCCAGCGCATCCTGCAGCCCGCCGTAGATCAACACGTCGGCCACGCCCAGCACGGCGAGTCGTTCCGCCGGGTAACCCCGGTGCAGCAGGAACTCGGGCAGGTCGAAGAGGTTGGCCGGGCCGCGCGTGCCCCCGCCGGGCACGATCACCACGGGTTCGGGCCGCTGCTGCACCGCGACGAGACGGGTTTCCCGCTGACCGAACCGGTCGTGAGCCCTGACCTCGATCCGGTTCGTCGCCGACCGTTTGAATGCCATCTCGGTGATGGCGGACCCATCGGCCCCGGCGACGCGGTGGTCGCGCTCGCCGGTGGCGGTGTTGACGAACGTGACCGTCGCACCGGGAGCGGTGGCGGCCGCGATCCCACCGGAGGCGACGCGCACGACCCCCTGGTGGCTCGGCGTGCCGGCGGCGATCCCCGCATGCAGTTCGAGCGGCCGAACCACCGTCGATGCCCGGAGATTGGAGGCGGCCAGCCGGAGGTCATGGGCGTCGATCAGGCCGCTGCCATCGACGTCGGCCCTCGTCCATTCCTGCTGCGTCAACGCGGTGGGCGTGAGGATGCCGGTGCGAATCCGGTCCAGATCGGCGGGTGTCACCTCGTACGAGCCGTCCACGTCTCCGGCAAGCCGGAAGTCGATGGCGTAGGCGGAGCCCGGCACCACCCATCCAAACCGACCGGACACCGTGTGGGAACCAGCGCCAAGCCGGACGAGCAGTCCGCCGGAGGCGGTCCTGGCCTGCGACGCGGCGCCCGTCACGCGGAGGTCGTTCAGCGGGGAGTGTGCGGCGCCTCCCCGGCTGTCGACGCGGAGCAGCACACGGTCGCCAGCGGCGCTGTCGAAGTCGGCCGGCTGAAGCGTGAAGCCGTGAGAGATGCCGGCAGCGACCCCGTCGCGCGTGCCATACAGCGAGGCGAAGGCACCGATCCCGTCGGCGGCCAGGGGGGTTCGCGACTCCAGCCGCTCGCACGAAAGCACGTGCGGCGAGCGTGCGGGCCGTTCTGGGAAGTTCCGTCTGGTCATGACGCGCTTTGCACGAAGTCCACCACGCCCGCAAGACGCGGCGGGCTCGGTGACGATGGCCGGCGAGTTCAGAGCCAGAAACTCAAAGCCCTCGTTCCCTCCACCGATGTGGCTCCCGAGGCTGCAGCCAGAATAGGTCGGCCAATGGCACTTCGGCAAGCGACGGCCAAGCGGGGCGGATCATGAGGAGCAGCCGCAGAGTCGGTCGGGCCGCATGCGGTCCGATCGTGGAGGTGCTCGTGAGCTTCCTATCCCCCGCGCGTTAGGGCAACATTCTTTCTGTAAACCGCCGGTGGGTGCCGGTGGTAAGGATCGTCAGAATTCAAGAAGATGGTTCGCATTCGTCCGCGGGGGAACCTGTGCCATGAACCGACGCTTCCGCAACGGCATGACGCTGATCGAGCTGCTGGTGGTGGTCGCGCTCATCGCCATCGTGGCCGGCCTGCTCCTGCCCGCGATCCTGCAGGCCCGATCCGCCGCTCGGAGGACGCAGTGCGGCTCGAATCTCAAGCAGCTCGCCCAGGCGGTGCAGGGCTTTCATGAGCGGATGGGCTGCCTGCCCGTGTACTGGGGTGCGATGCAAGGCGGATCCGGAGTCAAGTTCGGCGGCTGGCTCATGCATCTCTTGCCCGATCTCGATCAGCAGGCCGCTTACGATGCGATTTCGACATGGGGCTCTTTGGCTACCTTGATCCCCGTGGTTTCGCCGGGGGGGCCGATAACTGTCGTCTCGTCCACGACGTGGCGTGCCGATGTCGAGTGGCGGCCTACGGGGCGAAAAATCCCGGCCGTCCCCGCGTCACCAGATTATCAGCCGGCACGGGTCGAAGCGCACACGGCCTTCGACAACGCCGGTAATTCGTTCACCTACTACGAAGTGATCCCGGCGAGAGGTTGGCCAGCCGAGCCGGAGCGGGACATACTCGTCCCGGTCGTGACGGGCAGTACGCTGGTGATCGTGACTACAACCACTGGAGGCGGCGGCAGCGGGGGAACGCCTGCCGTTGCCACGGCAGGCCGTCTCAGCGCCGACTATGCCGCTGCGACTGCCCGGCTTTCGTTGCCGGTCCTGATCGATGCAGAGGACGTCGGTCCGTTGCGGTCGCCACGCAATCCGACGCATCCGGGCGGATATGACGATTCTCCGTTGACGAATTATCAGATCAACGCGCACGTGCTGATGCGGTTCGGGCCGCGGTGGGCGGTGCAGAGCTCCGGCACCAGCGTGTGCCTCGAGCAGACCAGCACGTGCACCGGCCTGATCGAAAATGGGGGGTTTTTTCAACCTCCGTCCGCCAGGCTCCCGAACGGGACGACTGGGCCAGAATGGAGCCACGAGCTGTCAGGCACCTTGGGCCCGAACGGTCGCACGCTGGACCATGTAGGGAACGGGCTCTCCAACACACTGTTGCTCGGCGAAGGCATGCGTCGCTGCGACAACCAGGCGAGTTTCCGCTACGCATTCCTGCCAAGCGGGCCGACGGGCTCGAATGCTTTCTTCAACGAACATGCGTTCGGTATTTTGCCATCCTACAGAATGACGCTCTCGGGCACCGTCCGCGCCCCGACGCCCACGTTCGGTCATACGCTGATGTTTCAGACTCAGCCAGCGGTCATGGATTGCAACTACGCGCGACTCCAATCGCTGCACGGCAGTTTTCTCATGGTTGCCATGTGCGATGGTTCGACCCGGGCGATCAGTAGCCTCGTGAGCCGTCGAGAACCGATCGGAACGGCCGCATCGGGCCGAGCGCGGTTTAACGATGATCCTCGGCAGACCGCTTTCTCACGGGGAGGGCGCGTGGAGGATCCCGATCAAGTCTGGGACATGCTCATGCAACCGAACGACGGCGGCCTTCTCACCAACACCGGCGAGATCGGTCGCGAGAGGTAGCGGGCCTTCCACACCTCCGCCGCCGGAGGGGCCGCGGCGAGAGCGGCCGGCCGTGGATGGCAGCGCGATTTCCGACCAGAGTTACCAGCTGCATCCAGCCGCGACAATCCGTGTCGTGCTCGCTGCTCGCACTATTCGATTCCGTCGGGCCCGTGATGCTCGTTGGTCACCGCGACTTCGCCCGGTCCGTAGCCCGGGGATTGGCCATGAAGTAGAGCCGGCCATCTTCCGCCCCGCCGAGAAAGTCGGGCACGCCGTCGCCGTCGAAATCCACCACCGTGGGGCTCACGTCATGCCCCTCGATGTCCCGGCCGGCCAGCGGGCCGATGTTTTGCATCACCCAGCCGCCGTCGCGGCCGCCTACCTGGCGGAGCAGATCGGCGTTGGCGGAGTTGACGAGCATGTCGAACCGGCCGTCGCCGTCCCAGTCGCCAACGCAGAGTTTGCGACGGCCGCTCTTGCCGGCGGCAGCGGGGTTGAGCCGCAGCGGGCGGCCCGCCTCGTCCAGGAACGCCCGCCGGGGATGCTCGAGGACGAGCCCGCCATCCCGCCGGGCCCGCTTGAAGAAGGCGAGGTAGCCCTCCGTGTCGAGGATCGCCAGGTCGACGAGCCCGTTGCCGTCGAAGTCGTGGACCAGGGGCGTGGTCCGCCAC
>JBJTHX010000183.1:0-4717 GCA_046094745.1 Planctomycetia bacterium | reverse complement strand
ACTGGGTTTCAAGCGGTTCCTGGCGGCGATCCTCGCGGCGGTGGCCGTGGCGGTGAGCTCGTCGGCACAGGCGCAGAGCTGGATGCCGCTGCTGCCCGACCAGGACTTTTACGACTTCCAGCTGTTCGCGCCCCCGGACCTCGGCGACTACAACATCTACAAGGAGGACCGGGACGGCATCTATTTCCAATATGACCGACTTTACTGGGGCATCACGGTCCCGCGGGTGACGCAGACGGCCCGCACCCAGGCCGGTTTTTCGGTCATCCCGACGCACCCAGTTTCTCCGCAGACGATCGTCCAACTCAACAACGACTACCTGGAATACGCCCAAGAGTTCCCGATCGTGATCACCACGATCCCGCCGGGCACGACTCAGGAGATTCCGCAGTCGGCACCGGACGTCACGTACTTCGAACTAGGGGCCGAGCCGACCGAGTTCGACCTCAACACCAGCTGGATGCGGACCAAGATGACCTGGGGCAATCGGTACGAAGGCGGCTGGTCTTACAACGACCGTGGCGTTCACTTGTCGTACTTTCAGCTCGGTGCCCAGTCGCAGGGGTTCCGGTCGATCAGCGAGTTCGCGGCGAGTTCCCCGACCCAGACGTTCGAAATCAATTTCAGCAATCCCGGCGGAGGAGGGGGCCCGTTCGGCGGCGGTGGCGCTGCGATCGCCACGGTCACGATCGAGACCACGTCGGATAGTCCCCCGCCGGATCACCTCATCACCCAGACGCTGACCCAGCAGAACGACACCGAAATCCAGAGTGCCGGCGTGGCCTTCACGATCAACCGGGCCCTCGGCCGGCAGCCGGGCGACAGCGACATGACTTTCTCCCTTGGGCCGAGGTTCATCCAGTTCGCGGAGCGGTACCAGATGACATATGCCAGCTACCAGAATGCGTTCAATGTGCCCGCCGGCGGTGATGCTGGGGTCGGCCCCGGTGGCGAGGTCATCAATCAACCTTTCGGAGGCGGGGCGGGGCAGCTGGGGATTCTCACGACGGACCTCCCCTCGACTCTCACCGGGGCGGGTCCGGGGTCGTTGTTTCAGGTTGGCGACTGGGAGACCTACACGTCGAACAACATGGTGGGTCCGGAGTTCGGACTTATGTTTGAGGGTCACCGCGGCCGGTGGTCATGGCAGCTCGGCGGAAAGTTCACCGCGGGGTTCAACTGGCAAAACAATCTCTACCGTGGATCGAATTTCGCCGAGGCGACGGGGGCGGACTATCTGCGAACGAACTTCGCGGGCGGCGGCCTGACGACCATCAACGTCACGCAGGCAGGTGTAGGCCCTGCCAGCGCTACCGTCGTGGAGGTGCCTACCTCGCCGCTCATCAACCAGATCTTTCCGACTGGCCAGATCGACACCACCAACACCGCCGAGCATCGCTTCGTATTCTCGCCGATTGGCGAGTGGCGGCTGGGCGGACGCTTCAGGGTCAGTCAGGCGATCAGCCTTAACGTGGGCTACACAGGGATGTGGCTTTCGCAGATCGCTCGGGCGTCGTCGAACACCGGCTTCATCACCGAGTTACGGCCTGTGCAGAGCGTGGCTCGCAACACCGGCACCACGACGATCTATGTGAACCCGGCCGGCGTTCCCCAGCCAGGCCCCGCTCCGGGGTTGACGCCCGTGCCGCCGAACTATTCCTACGTGAGGACACGAGTCGGGGCCTTCAACCAGATGACGCCGATCAACGGCGGCAATGAGTACGTGTTCACCAACGGCCTCGACTTCGGGCTGGAGATCAAGTACTAGAGCGTTCAGATTACGTGTGTCGCCGGCTCAGGGGCGGCAAAAGTCGCCGCTTCGCGGTCCTGCGGATTGTCGCTGATGGCCGAAGCGGCCATAGGCTCCTGGAGCGTTCGCCGACCCCCTTCGCCTACCCCGTCTGGATTGCCTCGACGTCGCAACAGTCTGACAAGATGCGCTCTCGATGTCTTCACGGCCATCCATGGCCCGCGAAGACTCGGCGAGGCGGAGGGGGCTAGTTGCCTTCGCTCGCCGCGATCCACTCGCCCGTCGCCCCACGCACGTCGGCGAGCTTCTCCAGCCGGGCCACGAGCGGCTGCCAGAGCGGGGCGTCGCCCACCGGCTCGACCGGGGTCGGCAGGTCGACCGGCAGGCCGGCGGCGTCCACCTGTGCGAAGCCGAGCAGGCCGTCCATCCAGGGCAGCGTGTGGCCCGGCAGCGGCATTCCCACCACGCCGACGACCAGGTAGCCCTGCCGCACCTGGAGCACCGCCCCGCGGATCTCCACCAGCGCGCCCACCGGCACCGCCCGGCGGCACTCCAGCGACAGCACCCGCCGTAGCATCAGGTTCGCCCCCGCCCCTGCGCCGCGGCAGGCCGAGGCGTAGGCCGCCTCGAGCGCGTACCGCAGCAGGCTGCCGGCGTAGAGCGTGCCGTGGTGGTTGGCGTCGGCGGGCAGGACGAGCCGGTGGCTCGTGGTCTCCGGGGCGGGCATGTACCGATTTATAGCGGCTGTTCGCCTCTGGAGCCTAGGCCATGACCCGGTTGCATGGCCCGGCGGGCGTGCAGTCAGCCGGCCCGGCGGGCGTAGCCGGGGTCGATCTTCGCCAGCTCTTCCTGCATGGCGGCCACGGTGCGGCGGATCTGGTCGGGCGTGTGCCGCGAGGTGATGAAGAACCGGAGGCGGGCGGCCTTCTCCTCGACGGCCGGATAGAGGATCGGCTGCACGTTGATGCCGCGAACGAACAGGGCCCGTGAGAGACGCAGGGCGTTCATCGAGTTGCCGAGGATCACCGGCACGATGGCCGTGCCACCCGAGGAGCCCGTGTCGAGGCCCGCGTCCTTGGCCAGTTGGAGGAACAACCGGGCGTTCTCCCGCAGTCTCGTCACCCGCTGCGGCTCGCGGTGCAGCAGGTCGATCGCGCCGAGCGCCGCCCCGGCCGCGGCCGGAGGCAGGCCGATCGAGTAGACGAAGCCGGGCACCGTGTACTTCAGCCAGCGGACGAGCGTGGCCGAGCCGGCGATGTAGCCGCCGCAGCTGCCGAAGGCCTTGGAGAGCGTGCCCATCCAGAGGTCGACGTCCGCGGGCTTGACGCCGAAGTGCTCGCCGATGCCGCGGCCGCGGGGACCCATGACGCCGATCGAGTGGGCCTCGTCGACCATCAGCAGCGCCTTGTGCCGTTGGGCCACGCCGATGAACTTCGGCAGGTCGGCGAAGTCGCCGTCCAT
This sequence comes from Planctomycetia bacterium, assembly GCA_046094745.1. Lineage (GTDB taxonomy): Bacteria > Planctomycetota > Planctomycetia > Pirellulales > UBA1268 > QWPN01. Next base: position 1,506 of record JBJTHX010000183.1, on the reverse strand, counting down.
GCTGTAGATGCCCTCGATCACGAGGAGCACGCGGCGATACTGCGACCGCACCTGGGCGAGGATCGCCTCGGCGGCGGCGAAGTCGTTGTGCGGAAAGGCGCGGCGGCGGGCGCCGGAGAGGATCGCCCCCTGCAGGAGGCTGTTGTGGGCGAAGGCGTCGTGGAGCACGAGGTCGCCCGGGCCGACGACGTGGCCGATGACCGTCTCGTTGGTGGCATGGCCGCCGACGAAGGTGATCGCGTCCTCGGCGCCCACCAGGTTCGCGATCGCGCGTTCCAGGTCCCGGTGGATCGTCTTCTCGCCCGACACGAGCCGGCTGGCCGACACGCTCGTGCCGAACCGGTCGATGGCCGCCTTCGAAGCCGCCGTCACCTGCGGATCGCCCGACATGCCGAGGTAGTTGTAGGTGGCCCAGCTGATCAGTTCCCGGCCGCCGATCATGGTGCGGTCGTCGGTCAGCCCCTCGTGGACGCTGAAATAGGGGTTCTCGAGACCGGCGTCGCGGACCATCGTGAAGTTCTGCTCGAGGGCCCGGACCTCGGGGAACTGGTCGATCCGATAGGCGTCGGGAGCGATGTCGGCGACGACGCGGGCCGCCTGCACGCTCGCGCGGCCCTCGATGGGCATGTGGTCGAGGATCGCCTCGGTGACCTCGCGGCAGGTCTCGATCTGGGGCAGCACCTGCTCCGGGAAGCGGGCGCCGAACGTCTCCTCGAGGCTGGCCACGATCTCCATCCGCTCGAGCGAATCGAGTCCCAGTTCGACGATGTTCGTCTCCAGCGTGAGATTGCCGGCCCGCTCCTTGGCGATGCGGCGGACGTGCTCGAAGACCGTCTCCACGATCTCGCGGGGGAGTTCGCGGTCGGGCCGCAGGGCCCGGTTGGACGCGCCGCCGGGCCGCTGCCGCGCGAGCCGCGGGGCGTCGGCGGCCGGCGTCGCCGCGGGCGCGACGGCCGGGGCGAGCCAGCCGACGTGCTGCTCGACCACGTCGAGCGCGGTGTCGAGGAACTGCCGCTTGCAGGCGTGCCGCTGGATCTTGCCGCTGGAGGTCTTGGGGATGCTGTTGGGACGCACGAGCACGATGGCCTCCGCCGCCACCTCGTGCTCGGTCGCCAGCCGCTTGCGGATCGCGTCGAAGGCCGTGGCCACCTCGGCGGCGTCGCGACGGCCCCGCTCCACCTCCGCCACCACGACCACCCGCTCCCGGCCGTCGACGTCGACGGCGAAGGCCGCCACGGAACCGGCGCGGACGAGCGGGCTCGCCTCCTCGACCGCGTGCTCGATGTCCTGTGGGTAATGGTTGCGGCCGCGGATGATGATCAGGTCCTTGAGCCGTCCGGTGACGAACAGTTCGCCCTCTTTGATGAAGCCCAGGTCGCCCGAACGCAGGTACGGTCCCTCGCCGTTGGAGAGATGGGCCTGGAACGTGTGGCGGGTGACATCGGGTTTGTTCCAGTACCCCTGCCCCACGCTCGGACTCTTGATCCAGATTTCACCGACTTGGTA